>DASWHX010000129.1:0-4138 GCA_036397995.1 Cyclobacteriaceae bacterium | reverse complement strand
AATAAGGTTCTTGCAGAAATGATGCATGAAAATCTTAGCGAGGTTGGCGGAGTAATTTATGATGAGAAAGAAATGGAATTTGCCCGGAAGATCATTGCTACTTACGGGTATGAAGTAGATGAATCTATAATTGAAGAAAGTGATGACATAGCTCCTTTTGAGGTTAGAACTCGCGGCTCCGGCGGCTCAACTGATGTCGGAGATATTAGTTGGGTGGTTCCCACTGCAGGGTTACGTGCTGCAACCTGGGTTCCGGGAACTTCAGCGCATAGCTGGCAGGCGGTGGCTGCAGGTGGTATGTCAATCGGAACAAAAGGAATGATGGTTGCCGCCAAAACGATTTCCCTGACGGCAATGGATATTTTTCAGAATCCTGATAAAATAAAGGAAGCAAAAGCAGAACTTCTGGAGCGAAGAGGCAATAACTTTAAGTATCAACCTTTATTGGGAGACAGAAAACCTCCTCTCGATTACAGACTGAATACTCGTCCCGAAGAAAAATAACTATCAATGAAAAAAATACTCTTGTTATTTATTGTCTGCTTTCAATTTTCGTGCTATGAATATTCAAATAAGAGAAGTGCCTCCAATGATGGAGAACCAGTAGTTATTAAGCTTGACTTATCTGAAATAGAACATCATGAATTAAGAATCAGCTATACTATTACCGGCGTTCCCTTTGATACCCTTTTTATGAGAATGCCCCAATCATCTCCGGGAAGATATGCGCTGCATCAGTTTGCAAAGAATGTTTATTCCGAAGCGGCCGGCGATGGCAATGGAAAAGCTATTTCGTGGGTGAAAACAGATGTCAGCGAGTGGGCAATATTCGGACATGATGGAACCGTGAAATTTGAATACACTCTGTATGCAAACAGGGCAGGGGGTACTTATACAGGTGTTGATAATAGGAAAGTTCATTTGAATATGCCCGCCACTTTTATGTATCCGGTTGAATTGGATAAAAGGAAAGTTGAATTGGAGTTTGATCTTTCAAATCAAGGTGAGTGGACAGTAGCAACTCAATTGGAGAAGATTGATGATACTCATTTTATGGCTTCTGATTTTTATTATTTCTATGACAGTCCGACAATCGCCGGCAATATTGATTGGCGTACCTGGGAGGTAACCTCCAACTCCAAAACTCAATCTATCCGGATTGCAATGATGCATGAAGGAACAGATGAAGAATTAGATGATTATACGGAGTGGGTTAAAAAGGTAGTCGCGGAGTCAGAAATTATTTTTGGTGAATTGCCAGAATTTGATTATGGTGAATATACGTTCCTTACTATGTATAATCCATGGGTTTTTGGAGATGGAATGGAGCATCGTAATAGTACGATTTGCTCAAGCCGTGGCAACCTCGCAAATAATGCAGGTGGATTGATTGGAACTATTTCTCACGAATTTTTTCATTGCTGGAATGTGGAAAGAATCAGGCCAGAAACTCTTGAACCTTTCAATTTTGACAAGCCAAACCTGTCAGGCGAATTATGGTTCGCGGAAGGATTCACTTCTTATTATGATGGTTTGATCCTGAAAAGAGCAGGCATACAAGATTCAGTAAGTTTTGTGAGTAGTCTGGCCGGAACGCTTAATTATGTGATCAATAGCCCTGGCAGAAGATTTAAAAATATTATAGAAATGAGCCGACATGCACCTTTTGTAGATGCTGCCACTGCCATTGATGAAACTAATTTTAGCAATATCTTTACCAGCTATTACAGTTACGGTTCCGCAATAGGCCTTGCGCTGGATCTAACTATTCGCGCTCAATTCCCCGGAAAGTCGCTTGATGATTTGATGAAATATATGTGGCAAAATTATGGTAAAGTGGAGAAACCTTATACTATTGAAAATATTGAATTTGCACTGGCCGAAACAACCGGAAATCCTGAGTTTTCCGGCCAATTTTTTGACAACTTTATTTATAAGAGTAATTTCCCCGATATGATGGAAATACTCCAACCCTTTGGTATAGAAATTAATTTGCGGAATCCCGGTAAGGCCGGGTTTCCAGGTTTGCAACTTAGTTATTCACCGAATGGCGCTGAAGTTCAATCTCCGATTCTGACCACCAATCCACTGTACGAAGCAGGAGTGACCAATGGAGATGTAATTTTGGAATTGAATGGCAAGCCCATTGTTGACGAAGGAGATTTCTTTATCAATTATGAGTTGGGCAATTCATATTTGATAAAGTATATCCAACGCGGAGAAACTAAAGAGCGAACTTTTATTCCAACAGAGGACCAATCATTTACTACTTCATTTATTGAAGCATCTGGTGGAAAGCCAACAGCAAACCAATTGCAAAATCGAAGGAACTGGCTCGAAACTAAAGTCAGGCATTGAAATCCGCAAAGTATAATAAAAGGGCACTGCAGATTGAAATTACCAAGCCTCTGATAACGGAAAACTTAACCAGATTGGCAGTCTCTGATTTTCGAAGAATTTCTATCAATAGAAAAATCATTGAGATGATTATTGAAGTCACACCAATTGTTAACATGGTTTGAGCTCCCGGCAAATGCATAAAGGTAAAATAGATTCCAATTACTGAAACACTAAGAGCAACACCCAGAATTTTCTTTGAAAACCCGGCAAATCTGCTTATCCCGGGCTGCAGAGAAAAATATGCTGTGAAAAAATAAAGAGCTGCCAGCAAAATGAAACCAACTCCAGTTGTTATCTGATTGTCTCCCTCAAGAAAGAATTTAAGTGAGATCAGTATTAATGCAACAAGCTCCAAAGGGAAGAAAACCTTTTGAATGCCAAGCAGGATTTTTTCTTTCATGCTGTAATATTAATCTTTTTTCATTCTGGCTCGAATGTCTGAGTATAAAATAATTATTTCTTCTTTCCAATCCTGGAATGATACCCTAACCTTCATATCAGAGTTATTCATAAATTCAAAGCTTCCGTCTTCATTAACTTGTCCACTGCCGGGGTTCATTACTTCGTAGCTGGCTTGAGTTGCTAATGAGTATTTTACTCCGTCTTCCCGTGTGACAATGGGATTTATTCGTAAGTAGTGCTTCTTTGAAGTAGCACTGGGTATAACTTCTATTTTAATTTCAAAAGTTGAGATTCGATTATCGGTAGCACCTGCAAACAGAATCAGGGGATATTCAATGCGGGGAATCCAATACTTCGCTTCATGGGCCGCACCACTTTCTTCAAGATAAAACAGACTTTCACCGTACTCATACCCGGCATCAAGTAAAAGGTCAATGGCGTCTGTGTAGCTATTCCATTCCGCGGTACCAATATCAAACCATATTTTCGGTCCAATATTTACTTTCTTTAATTCTTTAATAAAGCGATAGTTATCTACCCAAAGTGATGCGGAAATTCCTGCAACCAGGGCAAATGACTTTTGATGGTTAATGCCTGTATACATTGCATGGAGCCCCGCGAAAGACATTCCGATTAATGCCCGGCTGCTGCTTTCAGTTTGAACTTTGTATTTACTTTCAATATAGGGAATTAAAGACTCAATAATAAAATCATCAAATTTATCTCCTTTGGGTTTATATGAGCCCCAGTTTTCAGCGATGTAAGGGTCATAATAAGGGACGAGATCCTCTGTCCGGTTAACATCTGTATAAATACCTACTGCCACAACTTTTTCAATCTTACCTTCGGATATCAAACTTGTTAATTTTTCATGAATCTTCCATGAATAAGGGTGATTTCCGAATGATGCCTGACCATCGTAGAAATACACTGTCTTAAAGTTCTGCGTAGATTCATTATATCCCTCTGGCAGGTAAACAGCCAGTCTTCTTAATCCAACTTTGTCATATTTTACCTCTTGAGCATGTGTAATAGTGGGGATTAAGCAAAGTAATACTATAATGCAGCTAAAATTCATCAAAGGGGTTTATCTCAACAATTTGCAACAAAAAAAATGAATCATCAATTAATTCTACATTAAACCTTCGTTTGGAATTCTAATTCGAATTGATTTTCCGGATAACCAGTACCAGGGGATATGAAATAATCAATGCCAAAGTAATCCCTGAAGGCATTAAAAAATAAATCAGACCGCCAATTTCCGAAAGTGGGTTTCGGTGAATGAACATACCGGGAAATGAAACAAGTAAGTATAACACCAAATGCAAAAGGATTG
>DASWHX010000128.1:0-12642 GCA_036397995.1 Cyclobacteriaceae bacterium | reverse complement strand
GATTTTCACTTACGTCTGGTGGGAGGCTGGCCCGATTTGGTATTTAAAAAGAAGCTGTTAGACTTCTATAATTCAGTGAATTGGGATGGAAAAGTTGAAATTCTCGGCCCCTTATATGGGGCATCTAAGGAAAAAGTATTTAAAGGCTCAAATATATTGGTGTTTCCCTCAAGGTATAGAATGGAATGTTTTCCTTTAGTAATATTGGAAGCAATGAGTTGCGGTCTGGTTATAATGGCAAGCAGAGTTGGTGCAGTACCAGAAATACTGGAAAACGGAGAATTAGGAATTTTGGTTGACCCCAATAACACTCAGGAATTTGCCTCAGCAATTATTGATATTTTAGATGATAAAGAACGATTAAGTAGATTGAGCAACCGGTCAATGAAAGCGTTTGAGCAAAAATTTTCATTTCCGGTTTTTGAGAATAATTTTGTGAGGATACTAACGGAAATTCTTTCTGATATTAATTAAAGTATCTAAATCAGCAAGGTTTACTGCCTATATTTATGACCAGAAAAATTTACCTTCTACTATTTTGATAACAGAGAGATACAAGATTTTGAGCCTATGTGTAAACAGAATTTCTTACAACGATGCTCTCAGCAGCCTGCTTGAGAAAGCCGTTAACCGCACCGCCCACTTTTTTGTTTGTTTTGCCAATACTCACATGGTGGTGGAAGCATATCAACAGAAAGAATTTGCTAAAGACCTGGAAAAAGCATCCGTCATTTTTCCGGATGGCTGGCCGGTCGCGAAAGCCATGAATGTATTCTATGGCTTTAAACAGGAGAGAATTGCGGGCATGGATTTTCTCACAGATTTTCTGAAAGCAGGCAATGAAAGAGCGCTAAGAATATTTCTTTTTGGTTCCACGGAAAATGTAATTGCCCTGGTTAGAGATCGAATTCAAAAGAATTTCTCTAATCTGACTGTTGCCGGGCATATCTGTCCGTCATTCGAAGACGACTGGGATCACGATGCGTATATTGAAAAGATAAATGAAGCAAATCCGAACTTCGTTCTTGTTGCACTTGGTTGTCCAAAACAGGAAAAGTGGATGGCAAAACACTTCAAGGATGTAAATTCATTGCTGCTGGGCATTGGGGCCGCATTGCCTGTATTTGCTGGTATAATGCCAAGGTGCCCAAAATGGCTACGAGATAACGGGCTTGAGTGGGCATACCGTCTGGTCCAGGAGCCGCGCAGATTATTTATGCGGTATTTTACCTCTAACTTCATCTTTGTCTTTTTATTTGTACGCGAATTCTTATTAATAAAATTAGGGATCAAAAGGAAACAGAATGTTAAGGAAGATTCCTAAAAAGGGTATTCCAGCCAGGATAAAGTCTCAAAACTTTTATACTTGTTTTATATTTGACTCTCTTGAAGTTGCCCAAATAAAGCTGATTCACATAAGATGAGCATATTAAGCCGGTTTAATACGTATCCCGTTCATCCCATCCAAATGGGGCTTTTTATTTTGTTTGAATTACAGTTGATTTTTGGAAAGCAGTTCACCACCTTTCATATAGTGGGACCATTGCATTTGAGTGATTTAGTGCTTGCAATTTTAGCAATTTCCGGTCTTGTTTTGATTATAGTTAAGAAAATAACATTGCCTCTTTACTGGCCTTTGTTTGGATTGTTAGGTATCAGCTTTATTTACCTGATTTATTCTTTTTCAGCAGCATTAGGGCCTTTGAATTATATAATAAGGCATTATGCATTGTTCATTTACCTGGGGCTTTCGTTTATAATATTCTATAGTTTTGCTGACGACGAAAAACAGAAAATCAATGTAAGGTTTATCCTTTTAATGGGTATCCTTGCTCTTGTTAGCCAGATTCTGTTTCATGGATATAATTTTGCAACGGTAGAGGGATATTATACCCAGCTTTTTTCAAGATTCAATTATTGGACTGAATTGGTAATGCCTGGTCTGGTGATAATCGAAGTTTGGGCGCTTTGCTTTTTGAAAAAGAATGCTCTAAAGATTATTACGGCATTAGCAGTTTTGTTTTTGAGCACTACTCTCGGACACGCCTCTGCATTCCTCGCTTGCTTTGTTCCAATCATTATTTATTTCCTCTTAATTTTTAAAATTAAACACTGGATTATTATAACATCGGTTATTGTATCAATGGTCTCCTTATTTATCTTCCTGCCTCAATTCAGCGATGTAAATGCAATGTGGAGAATATTGTATTGGCGCGAAATTTTGAAGGAAGGATTTCTAAACTATTACGGAGTTTTCGGCCATGGATTCGGTGGAGCGTTTATTACAGAATCCATGAACCAGACTTTTTTAAATGAATTAGGTTCAATCCATTTTGATGTGAACCCTGAAGAGAAATTCCTCACTCCAATGCATAACTCATTCGTTACTATCATGTTTCACATTGGAATAATACCGGGGCTTTTGATATTTGTTCCTTTGAAAAATGCTTTTCAATGGGCATTCAATTACAAAATTGAACATGCGGCTTCTAAAAAATTCCTTTTTCTAAGCTTCATGGGTTTTGTGGTGTGGGCTTCTTTCAATGTGATTCTTGAAATGCCACATAGTTCGGCTTTCTTCTGGTTTATATATTTCAGTGTTCTTTATGAATTCAGAGATCCTGAGGAAAAAAACTTTAGTTTCAGAATCATAAAAGATTAATGACACAGGTCAGCCATAAAATATTTGCTGTTAGTTTATACCTGGTTGTAATCACCATATTACTGCCGAGATCCGCTAGTAATTTTGCCATAGCATTATTAATACTTTCCTGGTTGGGTTCAGCAGGATGGCAATATAACAACACCGCAAATTTCCTGAAAAGACCAACCTCCATGGTATCAATACTGTTGCTTTTGACATACTCCATAAGTTTTTTTTGGACAGAAGATCTCATTGAAGGAATTAAAAACCTGGAAGTGCTGGCACCGCTGCTGATTTTCCCGGTTGTGATGGCGATGGCTAAAAAAGTAGAAATCTCCCTCGAGAATATTTTGAAAGTTTTTGTTTATGCTGTTATCTCCATTTTACTAATCAACTTTGTAATTGCCATTTTTCGTACCCTTGATTACGGTTTCTTTTTCAAGGATCCTCAGCACACGGTCATTTACAATAATTTTCTTTATCATGGTTTTGCTTCAGGGACAGGAATACATCCCAGCTTTTTGACTCTTTTCGCCTGCTTCTCCATTATGATTCTGCTTAACCCTGAAAGCATGCAATTGGGATTTAGCCGAAATTCTAAAATTATGATGGTAATAATTTTGGCGGCAGGCATTATTTTGCTTCAAGCCATCACAGTAACATTCGCTACCATCGCTGCGCTGAGTGTAATTTTTCTTTTCAAAATGAAAAGGCCGAACATTAAATATAGCATTTACCTGTCGCTAGTGCTTTTGCTGGTTATAGTATTTTCATACATACTGTTTATAAAATTAGATTGGACCAGAAACATAGTTTCATATAACCTTGAATCGTATACGGGTTGGAATTCGGTTAATTTAAGGCTCGCCCTTTGGGAAGCTGCCGGTAAGGCTATCTCACAAAATGTACCATGGGGAGTTGGCATTGGTGATGCCCAACACGTTTTATTGGAAAAGTTTCATGAAATGAATTTCCACTTCGCTGCCATCAATAATTATCAACCGCATAATCAATTTCTTTACTCCTGGCTCATGGCAGGACTGCCTTGTGTCCTTGCAACTATTCTTCTTTTTGTGACAATGGTTAGATCGGCGATAAGAAAGCAAAATCACCTTTATTTGGGCCTAGTGATTGTCTTCATAATTTTTTGCCTCACCGATATCCCGCTTTCAAGGAACAAACCACTTGTATTCCTGATATTCTTCACCTATTTGTTTGAATTTCTAGACTCAAAAGGTAAAGAGACAGGTATTAGGGCTTCCAATCAAAAATTTGCCAAATAACCAATTTTTCAGCCCTTTTTACTGGGTTTCAAACGATTTAGGAGTTATTTTTGAAGCCCAAATTTCCCTGAGAATGGCCCGTTACTCAAAGTATTTCAGTCCCATACTTTTTCTTGGAGACTTGCTAATCCTTAATTTTTCCTTTGTTTTAGGCTATTTCATTCGATTTGGCAAAATAGAGGGCGTTTGGCTAGTGCCCTATTTATACCTGCTTATCTTTGTAAATATTGCCTGGGGAATTGTGGCTGCCGTTACCGATCCCTACCAGATTGCAAGAACTGCGAGAGTTGCCAAGATCATAAGAAGTCACCTGGCCATCATTATTTTGCACCTGTTACTTGTAACCGCCTTTTTCGTATTTCAAAAGGCCTATTTCTATTCACGGCTCCAATTGGTTCTGACTTATTCTTTTTTTATAGGAATTATGCTGATTTGGAGAGTTGGGTTCATTTACCTCCTCAGAATATACAGGATCAGAGGTTTTAATAGAAGAAATGTTGTAGTTGTTGGTTTTGGTGAGTTGACCCGGGAATTGCAGAAATTCTTCAGATTGCATCCTGAACACGGGTACAAGTTTCTGGGCTATTTTGATAATAATGAACAGAACTCCTGGCATCTGGGAAATTTCTCTGCAATGTTCTCCTATTGCAAACAGAATTCTGTAGACGAAATTTATTGCTGCCTCCCTTATGTAAAATACAGTGACATCAAGAAAATTGTGGACTTTGGTGAAGACAATTTGATTAAAGTAAAATTGATCGCGGATTTCAGAGGCTTTTCGTTCAAGGGTCTCGAACTCCAGCGATATGATCACATCCCGGTTCTGAATGTTACAAATATTCCACTGGATGAATGGAAGAACAGGGTAGTTAAAAGAACTTTTGATATCGTATTTTCCTCATTGGTAATTCTCTTAATACTTACCTGGCTTACTCCCCTGGTTGGGCTCCTTGTAATGATAACGTCCAGAGGTCCCGTTTTTTTCATGCAGAAGCGCACCGGTAAAAATAACAAAAGCTTTATCTGCTTTAAGTTTAGAACCATGGAAGTGAATAAGGATGCTGATTCCCTTCAGGCAACAACGAAGGACCCCCGGATTACCCCGATAGGATCGTTCCTAAGAAAAACCAGTATTGACGAATTGCCACAGTTTTTTAATGTTCTGATGGGTGACATGTCTGTGGTTGGACCAAGGCCTCACATGATAAAACACACCAAAGAATATTCAAAAGTCGTGGAAAAATTCATGGCCAGGCACTTCGTTAAACCCGGCATTACCGGATTGGCTCAGGCAAAGGGGTATCGTGGCGAAACTAAGACCGTGGAATTAATGAAAAGCAGGGTACGTCTTGATAGGTTCTATATTGAAAACTGGTCTTTAGTTCTGGATTTGAAAATAATAGCACTGACAATTCCGCAATTATTTAATGGATCAGAGAGAGCTTATTAACTGTTAACAACCTTTATTTCTCCAGGCCTTTTTCCCGTAATCTTCAAAAACTGGCGGTTAAAATTAGAAAGGTTCCTGAAACCACTTATGTAGGCAGCCTCCGCCA
The DNA here is from genome assembly GCA_036397995.1 of Cyclobacteriaceae bacterium. Lineage (GTDB taxonomy): Bacteria > Bacteroidota > Bacteroidia > Cytophagales > Cyclobacteriaceae > DASWHX01. Next base: position 7,159 of record DASWHX010000128.1, on the reverse strand, counting down.
CAGACGTATCTCCACTCATGATCAGCTTTATGGTATTATTAATTCTTACTTCATTCAAATAGGCGGTGAACGTTTTACGGGTTCTCAATTTAAAAAACCGGCAAAAAGATTCTGAGGTCATGTTTGCCCTTGAAGATATTTCTTCCAGACTAATTGGTTGATTGAAGTTCTTCATAATGTAGCTAATAATATTATCCATTCTTTTCGTATGGAAACCGGAAGGGGGATTGGTGTAAGTAATAGCTGAGATGTGTTCTCTTTTTGCTTGGCTAATTTCATCCATCATATCTATTAATCCGGCTAATTTTTTTGCAGGATTCAGACTTACTAGTTTTTCAAGCTGGTTATTCAAATGGGTGTTTTTACCACCCTCTATCTTAATGCCCTTATTGGAATCCTCAATTACCGATATAATGGACCTGGTTTCCATTATGTTCCAGAACCCATGCCCGGCAAAGTCCGGTGAGAAATAGATGGAAATGGAACACGCTCTTTTTGACCCGGATGAATTCTTGAAAACATGAGGAAGGTTAGAACCCAAGAGAAAGATATCCCCTTGATTGAAATTTGTAAAACCACTCCCGGCAAATAAAATTCCTTCCCCCTGGTGAATTAAGGTAATTTGTAATTCATCATGATAATGAAAAATCGGGTAAAATTTTGGCAGGTCATCAACTTCAATCCGGATGGCTTCTTCTCCCCGTTTTGGAACATGGAATTTATAAGCCTTCATGATGCTTGATTACCAATTTTATTTTGAATATAAGGGATTATATGTCAAAAAAGTATCATAAATGGCTAAATTAATACCTCCGGGCATTCCCTAATGTGATTATCTTTGAATAATGAAAAGAATCTCAATGTGGTCTGGACCAAGGAATATAAGTACGGCCATCATGTATTCATTTGCCCAAAGACCCGATACGCAGGTGGTGGATGAGCCGCTGTATGGGTATTATTTATCATCAGCAGAGGTCAATCATCCTGGAAGAGAGGAACTGCTAAACAGCCTTGAGACTGATCCGGAGGTAATTACCAAGTTCCTGATCGGAGGAGATCCAAATAAGGAGATTTTATTTTTCAAGAACATGGCTCACCACCTTGTCGGGCTGGATCTTCAATTCTTAAACAACTTTACAAACATTATCCTGCTAAGAGAACCGGCTGATGTCATTAATTCTCTATCCAAAACCCTGGATGTGGTTGGATTACGAGATACCGGCTTTGAGTTTCAATACAGAATATTTGAGTTCTTAAATAGGAGTGGAATTACGCCTATTGTACTCGACTCAAAAGACCTGCTGAAAAATCCCGGAAAGCTGTTGCAGGATCTTTGTCGATTATTGGATATTCCTTTTTATGAATCTATGCTGGAATGGAAGCAAGGAGGAATTCCTGAAGATGGTTCCTGGGCTAAATACTGGTATCAAAATGTTCACAAATCGACAGGTTTTAATGCATATCGGGAATCAAATGAAAAACTCCCTTCTCATCTGAAAGATTTATATGAAGAGTGCAAATCGTATTATGATCTGCTAACTGAAAAAAAAATAATTAGTTATAATGAAAAAACCAAATATTCCGAATCCCCTTAATGAGAACATATTAATCTACATAGATGGAGAACTCTACTCCAGGGATGAAGCTAAAATTTCAGTCTTCGACAGCCTTGCCCAGGGTGGCGATGGAGTTTGGGAGGGATTGAGGGTTTATAACGGAAAAGTATTTTTGCTGGATGAGCATCTTCAGCGATTACAGGATTCAGCCCGGGCTATGGCATTTTCTGCAATTCCTTCAACGGAAGAAATAAAATCTGCACTTTTCAAAACTCTGGAGGCTAATAAAATGCGGGATGGCGTACATATACGCTTAACCCTCAGCAGGGGTAAAAAGGTAACTTCAGGAATGAGCCCGCACTGGAATCAATATGGCTCCACTTTAATAATTCTACCGGAATGGAAACCCCCGGTCTTTGATTCCAAAGGTGTAAGATTAATAACTTCTTCCATTAGAAGAAATCCGCCGGGCTGTCTGGATTCCAAAATCCACCACAATAATTTAATAAATAATATTCTGGCTAAAATTGAAGCAAATCTAGCCGGCGTGGATGATGCGGTAATGCTGGATTTGCAGGGATTTGTTGCTGAGACGAATGCTACCAATATTTTTTTCATTAAAAAAGGTAAAGTGAAAACACCATTTCCGGATGCATGTACCCCTGGAATTACCCGAAAATTAATATTCAAACTTTCAAAAGAATTAGGTATTCCCTGTGAAGAAAAGCGAATTAGCATGGCAGAAATGTACAGCGCGGACGAAGCTTTTATTACAGGTACGATGGGTGAAATAACCCCGGTTATTGATATTGATGGACGTCAAATTTCTTCCGGAGAAATTACCTTGAAACTGCAAAATCAATTTTATCAAAAGACCAGAGAAATGGGCGTAAAGTTGCCTTTTTAGACGAAATTTGCACCTCCAATGAGCAGCATGGATTTTAAAGCGTTAGTCGATCCAATATTTAGAATATTACAAAAAGCAGGAACTGAAATAATGAAAGTTTATTTGGATCCTGAACGTAGCGGTGAAATAGAATATAAATCCGATAACTCACCCCTGACAATTGCCGACGAAAACTCTAACCGGTTAATTGTAGCTGAACTTTCTGAAAGTTTTGAATTTCCAATTTTAACAGAGGAAGCTAAACTTGTTGATTATGGAGAGCGAAAGGAATGGAGAAAATTCTGGCTGGTAGATCCGCTGGACGGGACTAAAGAATTCATTAACAGAAATGGCGAATTCACGGTTAACATTGCTTTAATTGAAAATGGATTTCCGGTTTTTGGTGCAATCGGTGTTCCCGCAAGAGACGTCTGCTATATTGGATATGGGAATACTTCAATGAAAGTGGAGGGTGAGAAGAAAGAAATCTTAAGGGTTAATGGAATGAAGTCAAAAAGAATTGCAGTTAGAAGTAAGAGTCATGCGTCCCCCGAAGAAGAAGCGGTGCTTAAAGAATATGATGCTTCCGGTTATGTATCGGTTGGAAGTTCATTAAAATTCTGTATGGTGGCCGAGGGAAAAGCGGATATCTATTACAGACATGGTCCTACTATGGAATGGGATATTGCAGCCGGGCATGCCATCGTTCGCGCCGCCGGTGGTGAGGTCTATTCCGGAAATGATACCAAGTCTGTTTTCAAGTATAATAAGGAGAATTTATTAAATGGTTCGTTCCTATGTTTGGGATTTAAAGTATGAGTACAAATATTTATCCGATATTCGATACCCTGCTGGGAAAACCTGAGAAGGAAAAACTTCTGAACCAGAAGGGAATTGTAATCTGGCTAATAGGTTTGTCGGGTTCTGGTAAAAGTACGATCGCCCGTGCCCTGGAAAATCAACTTTACAAAGAAGGTAATTTTACCCAGTTGCTTGATGGAGATAATTTACGCACCGGTCTGAACAAGGATTTGGGATTTTCCAATGAAGATCGCGTTGAGAATTTGCGGCGAACTGCCGAGACGGCCAGGTTATTTGCAAATTCAGGTGTGATTACTATTTGTTCCTTCATAACTCCAACCGAGGTTTCAAGAATTCAAATTAGGGAAATTCTCAAGGATTTATATTTCGAAGTGTTCGTAGAGTGCCCGCTTGAGGAATGTGAACGAAGAGATGTTAAAGGAATTTACGCGAAAGCCCGGAAAGGGGAAATCAAAAATTTCACCGGAATTGATGCTCCATTTGAAGATCCGGTTAACCCAAACCTGGTTTTGAAAACACATAAAGATGATTTGGAAAGTTGTCTGAAAAAATTAAGAGACAGTATTCAGTCTGGAATTAAATTAGATTAAATGAGTAATTATAAATTAACCCATTTACAGGAACTGGAGTCTGAAGCAATATTCGTGATTCGTGAAGTCGCTGCTCAGTTTGAAAATGCAGCCATACTTTTCTCCGGAGGCAAAGATTCAATTGTGGTAAGCTGGTTGGCAAGAAAAGCTTTTTACCCCGCAAGAATTCCCTTTCCACTGCTTCATATTGACACTGGCCATAACTTTAAAGAAACTATTGATTTTAGAGATAAGTTTGTAAAGGATTTAAAGGTTGAATTGTTGATTGGCTCAGTGCAAGAGTCAATTGATGCAGGAAAGGTTGCGGAAGAAATGGGTTTTAATGCATCAAGAAACGCATTACAAACGGTGACTCTTTTGGATACTATGGAGAAGTATAAATTTGATGCCGCGATTGGAGGCGCACGCAGAGATGAAGAAAAAGCACGCGCTAAAGAAAGGTTTTTCAGCCATAGGGATGAGTTTGGCCAGTGGGATCCAAAGAATCAACGCCCGGAATTATGGAATATCTTCAATGGGAGAAAAAATTTCGGCGAAAGTTTCCGGGTTTTTCCAATAAGCAACTGGACGGAAATGGATGTTTGGCAATATATTTTCCAGGAGAAGATTGGAATCCCCTCACTGTATTTTTCACATGAAAGGGAATCCTTTGTGCGAGATGGAGTGGTGATGGCTGCCAATGAATTTATGCAACTGAAACCTGATGAAAAAATTGAAAAAAGAATCTTAAGGTTCAGAACAATCGGAGACATGACCTGCACGGGTGCCACAGTTTCCAAAGCATCAACTTTGGAAGAAATTATTGCTGAAGTTTCTGCATCGAGAGTGACTGAGCGGGGAACCCGCTCTGATGATAAACGCTCAGAAGCTGCAATGGAGGATAGAAAAAAGCAAGGCTACTTTTAATGATACGAAATGAGTAAAGAAACAAAAGGTTATCTGGATATGGAGTTGTTGCGGTTTACAACCGCGGGAAGTGTAGATGATGGTAAAAGTACGCTAATTGGCAGATTGCTCTATGATTCAAAATCGATTTTTGAAGACCAATATGCGGCGATAGAAGAATCAAGCAAGCGGAAAGGCGACACCCACATTAACCTCGCTTTGCTGACAGACGGACTTCGCGCCGAAAGGGAGCAAGGAATTACTATTGACGTTGCATACCGGTACTTTGCCACACCCAAACGAAAGTTTATTATTGCTGATACCCCCGGACATATTCAATATACCCGGAATATGGTAACAGGTGCAAGCACGGCCAACCTGGCAATAATACTCGTTGATGCACGGAATGGTGTAATGGAGCAAACAATCAGGCATACATTCATCGCTTCACTTCTGGGAATACCACATATTGTTTTTTGCATCAACAAAATGGATCTGGTAAATTATGATGAAGTGATATTCAATAAAATTAAGGATGACATCGAAGCTTTCTCTTCAAAACTTGATACAAAGGATTTAAGATTCATACCAATCAGCGCGTTGAATGGAGATAATGTGGTGAACAGGTCAGAAAATATGCCGTGGTTCGGAGGAGGTACGCTTTTATACCTGCTGGAAGATATTCACATTGGCAGTGACTATAACCATATCGATGTGAGATTCCCGGTTCAATACGTAATTCGTCCTCAGAATGACAAGTATCACGATTACCGCGGCTATACCGGTAGAGTAGCCGGCGGTGTTTTGCGAGTTAATGATGAAGTCATGGTTTTACCGTCAGGATTTACTTCTAAAATAAAAAGTATTGGTTTTTACGATAATGAATTTCAGGAGGCATTCCCGCCCATGTCAGTTTCTCTTACTCTTGAAGACGACATTGATATCAGCAGAGGCAATATGATTGTGCGCATAAATAACCAGCCGAACAATGGGCAGGATATTGATGCAATGATTTGCTGGCTAAGTCCCAAACCTTTACTGCTGAATGGTAAATACGGAGTTATGCATACCACAAACAATGCCCGATGTGTAATTAAAGAAATAGTCTATAAAATTGACATAAATACACTGCACCGAAAGGAAGATGACAGGGAGATCCAAATGAATGATATTTCCAGAATAAAAATCAGAACAACAAAGCCGCTTTTCTTTGACCGGTATACCAGGAACAGATTTACCGGAAGCATTATTCTGATTGATGAAGGCACCCATGAGACCGTAGCGGCCGGAATGATTTTGAATTAGGTGTTGCTTTGGCAAACTAGTACTGTTAATTTGCAGGCATGAAGGAAAAAGTTGAAGCCCTTGTCAGGGAAATTGAGGAGTTTATAGCCACCAGTGCGACTGAAGTTGAGCAATTCAGACTTAAGTATATTTCCAGAAAAGGAATAATTCCGGAACTTTTTCAACAACTAAAAAAGGCTTCGGCGGAAGAAAAGAAAGTCCTGGGAAAACACTTGAATGAACTTAAGAAATCCGCGGAACTAAAGTTCAAAGCATTGTCTGCCGGATCCAATACGCTGACAAGTGTTGAAGCAGATTTTGATATTACCTTACCTCCCGTCGGCGGAAAACTTGGTGGCATCCATCCGGTATCTGCCACCAGAGATCGCATTATAGAAATTTTTGAAAGAATTGGTTTTAACACCAGTGAGGGTCCGGAAATTGAAGACGACTGGCATAACTTTTCCGCGCTTAATTTTCCTGAAAATCATCCGGCACGCGAAATGCAAGACACTTTTTTCATTGAAAAAAATCCGGACATTGCGTTACGCACTCATACTTCATCTGTTCAAATCCGGGTAATGGAAAATAACCAGCCACCGATAAGAACACTTTCATTAGGACGCGTATTTAGAAATGAGGCCATCTCAGCACGTTCACATTGTTTTTTTCATCAGTGCGAGGGTTTGTATGTAGATGAAAATGTGAGCTTTGTTGATTTGAAGCAAACCCTTTTGCATTTTGCCAAAGAAATGTTTGGCAAAGATACTATTACCAGGTATCGTCCCTCTTACTTTCCTTTTACAGAACCCAGCGCTGAAATTGATATCTCTTGTAATATCTGCAAAGGTGAAGGTTGCCCGATGTGTAAATATACGGGATGGGTTGAAATAGCCGGTTCAGGAATGGTGGATCCGAGTGTTCTGGAAAATTGCGGCATTGATTCCCAAAAATATACCGGGTTTGCCTTTGGAATCGGTTTGGAGCGAATTGCTATTCTGAGACATCAGATTGGTGATATCCGCCTTTTCAGCCAAAATGATATCCGGTTTCTGAAGCAATTCCGAACCTTATGAAAAGGTTGGTAGATTCGGTGGGCATTGTTGGCGCCGGAACCATGGGTCAGGGAATTGCCC
>DASWHX010000127.1:0-6256 GCA_036397995.1 Cyclobacteriaceae bacterium | reverse complement strand
CTTATTCTTTCAAAAGTCAGCCCATCAAAATAAATTTTATTCTTCTCCATTTTCACCAAAGGAAAATCTATTGATTTGTCTTTGTCCTCCCAGCCTATAAGCTTACTGTTAAAATGCTTGAGCCTCATCATCAGCGTATTGTTTTCCTCAGATATTGTACACAATTCATAAAGCAATGTCTTACCCTCCACGATAAGTTTAAACACACAAACCATGTTTCCGGCGCTCGGCGCAGTCCAGAATTCTTCTACAATTCCACCGAAGGCTTCCCCTTGCCAGTATCCGGCAATCCAACTCATATTATCAATTGTTGCCGAGGGTGAGGTCTCTTCTTCTCCAAGGAATAACGTATTTGGAAAGTTCTCCTGGGCCCATAAATGATTGGTGAGTGCCAGGAAAAAAATCAGTATCATCCCGGAAGAAACTCTTTTGGCTATTTTCATAATGAAATCAGGATTTATTAATTAGTGGGGAATTTGGTACAAATAGTTGTAACGGAGGTATTATTTATTTTGGTCTGAATTTTGCAACAATTTGGGTTTAATATCAATTTCCATAAAAACACTATATTTCTATTTCTTCCGAGTTCAATAGTTGATTTATATTTGACTTCAAAATCATCACCCATGAAATTCATAATAAGCCTGATTCTTAGTATAACTACAGTTATTTCATTCGGGCAAATTCAACCTGGATTTGAAAAGCAGGAAGCCCGGGATATGATTGCTTTATGCAATAGTTTCACGTTCATGGAGCTCTATAACTCTGACAGTAAAATTATCCCCGCACATTATGAGAAAGTTTATACTTCAGGAATTTTTGGGATGGACAACAAATTTCAAATTTACCGGAAAGGGAAGGTTGCGGTCATTAATCTGCGTGGTTCTACTGATGACATGAGCAGTTGGTTAGAGAATATGTATGCTTCCATGATACCTGCCAACGGGACTATCAAAACGGCTGGTGAAACTTTTGCTTACAGTTTTGCAAAAGATACCAGCGCCGCTGTTCATGCAGGTTATGCTCTGGGGATAGTTTACTTATCCAATGACATCAAGTATCATATTGATAATTTTAACCGTGATGGAATTTATGACTTCATAATCACGGGGCACAGCCAGGGTGGATCATTGGCAATTATGCTTCGTGCCTACCTGGAAAATCTTCCTGAAGGAGTAATTTCCCCAAAAAATAAGTTTAAGACCTATGCATTCGCGCATCCCATGGTTGGTGATAAGGAATTTTCTGCAGAATATAATAAGCGATTTTGTATAAATGAAACCGGCTACAGTGTAGTAAATCCGAAAGATTTGGTTCCCAAATTCCCACTGGCTTACAATGATGAAAATTATGTTGCCGACAATCTCATGAAGCTTTTTGATGATAAGGAATCTTTTGACCCCAGAAGGCTTGCTCTGGAGGGAGTATTAAACAGGTTTGAAAGTTTCATTGGAAAATCAATGCAGTACATGGGCAATTCTATATCTGAACAATTAAAAAGAGAGCTGGGCCATGTGGAAATGCCTGGATTTGTTAAAGAAATTAATTATTCCAAAATAGAAAACCGAGTAGAAATACCTCCTGTTGAATATCCATTGATACTTAAAGATCCGACAATCCTGAAAAACGACTCATTAATGGCCGTTCTTCCACGGGATGATAAGGGAAATTTTACCGATAGGAATTTATATGAAAAGGAGGGAATTTTTTACCAGCATAAGCCGTATAACTATTACGTTTCCTTACTAAAAACCTTCTTCCCTAAAGATTATGATGCCCTTGAGCTAAAATTCCTGCCGGAAAATCTGAGGTGATCTTATTAAATTAATTCTCCGGCTTCAGCACCACTTGAATATAGTTGTCCATCCGGAGATATTTCTTCGCCGCATTTTTAAGATCAGCTGAGGTAATCGTATTGGTTAATTCCTCCCGGTCAAAGAATGTATCCAAACCGGTATTATTTTGATAATATGCATTCAGCTGTGCCAGCCAATACCTGTTTTGTTTCAAACCTTCTTCGCGATCTCTGCGCTGCGTTTCCTTGATTTTAGTCAAATCTTCATCAGAGACGCCTTCTTGTTTTATCAATTCTATTTCATCAAAAACCGCCTTAACGAGATCATCCACATTTTCAGGGGCACAAGGGAAACTAATCCTGAAAGTATAATCTTCAACTGGATATTTTGAAGAGCCGCCAAACGCTCCTACTCCATAAACTCCGCCCTTTTCTTCACGCAAAATTTCAATCAATTTTATGGACAGCATTTCACCCAGGGATGACAAATCATAATTACTTTTCTTATCATATTCTTTTTCACCTGTAAATGTTATGATTACCTGGCTCTTGGGATCTTCGCCCTTTCTAACTACTTCATTAACCACTCCGTTCGGTGGCCTTACGCCCAGGTCTTTCCAGGTTTCGCTGCGGTTATTTGAGGGTAAACTTCCGAGATACTGCTCAAGTAAGGGAGTAATTTCCGCGATGTTAAAATTACCCACGAAGAAGAAAGTGAAGTCACCGGCATCAGCAAAGCGATCTTTGTATATTGAAAACGCTTTTTCGAAATCTATTTTTTCCAAATCTTCCATAGTCGGAAATCCCCCGCCCCGGGGATGGTTTTGCGTCAAAATTTTATTCACCTCATTGGAGAAATAGTAGTTTGGATTTGACATAAGATTCTGGTACAACATCTTATTTTTTGTAATCATACTGGTGAATGCCGCCTGATCTTTATTGGGTTCTGTGAAGTAAAGATGCATTAATTGCAGAAGCGTTTCAAAATCTTTGGGTGCGGCATTTCCCCGCATTCCTTCAGAAAGAGTTCCAATAAAGGGCGATGCTGAAACCGATTTCCCGGCAAACAATTTTTGCAAATCAGTAGGAGAAAACCCATTTACGCCACTCTCAGAAATTAAAGCGGAAGCATTTGATGCAGATTGGTAATCCGCATCAATATATAATGAGTTCCCCCCGAAGCTGTACGCCTGCATCAGGATTTCATCATTCTTAAAATCAGTAGGCTTAAGTACTACTTTTGCACCATTTGATAATGATAATTCAGTAATGCCCACATTATCATAGAATTTAGAATCCACCACTTTGCCTGGAGAAGGCATTTGCTCCATCAACGCGGTTGCCAGTTCCGCTTCTTCATAAGGTGTGATTTCCATCTTCGAAGCTTCATCCAGCATGGTTCTGATTTCCCCTTCGGCGGGCATTTTTACCCCTTCTTTTTGGGGACCAGTTATAATTACTACCCTGTTGGTATCCTTTATCCATTGTGCCGCCAGACCATTTATTTCAGAAATTTTGATCCCTGGCAAAAAATTTTTCACATATTCATATTCGTTAGTGATTCCCGGAATAGGTTCATTGGTGAGGAAAGCGCGGATAAACTCACTGGCATAGGATCCCGACTCTGTTTTATCGCTCTCTTTAAATGCGCGTTCGTACCTATCAAGCATTTCGAGTTTGTATCTTTCAAACTCTGCAGGAGTAAAACCGTATTTTTTTACTCGTTCATTTTCTTCAATCAATGTTTTCAGGCCGGCCGCTATTCCATTTTCTCCCACTACGGCAAATGAGGAGTAGCTACTTTTTGTTCTGACCATGCTACCAAAACTTGTGCTGCCAAAAAGGAAAGGAGGCTCTGGTTTTTGGGTAAGTTCCTGCAACCGTTCATTAAGCATGCCGTTATAAAGTTGATAAATTAAATCCCTCCGGTAATCCTTGAGTGTGACTGATTCCACATTATCGGTCTTATATAACAGCTGAATTTGTGTAAACGTTGCTTCTTTATCACTGGTAATAGCGATAAACGTTTCTTTGTGATCCGGAACCTCGTGCGACTGTCTGGGCCTTGGGTCTTTAGGTTTTTCGATTCCGCCCAGGTATTCTTCAATCTTAACTTTTATTTCATTTTTATCCACATCACCGACAACAATGACTGCCATAAGGTCGGGACGATACCAATCCTTATAAAATTGCCGCACTCTTTCATAGCTTACATTCTCAATTACTTCTTTTTCTCCAATAGGAAGCCTTTCTGCATATCGCGAATTCTTGAATAGAATTGGAAAATATTGGTCACGCATTCTTTGATTCGCTCCGCGGCCCAATCTCCATTCTTCTACTACAACGCCGCGTTCTTTATCTATTTCTTCATCAGTAAATAAAACGTTTGAAGCCCAGTCTGCAATTACCTGAAATCCCTTTTCAACAATGGCTGGGTCATCAGTTGGAATAGGGAGAATATATACAGTTTCATCAAAACTTGTATAAGCGTTCAGGTCTGCTCCGAATTGAACACCAATCGATTGCAAATAGTTAACAATTTCATTTTTTTCGAAATTTTTGGTACCGTTGAAAGCCATGTGTTCCACAAAATGCGCGATCCCCTTCTGATCATCATCCTCCATTAAGGATCCGGCATTAACCACCAGCCGGATTTCAACCCGGTTTTCAGGCTTCGGATTACTCTTTATATAATAAGTAAGTCCATTATCTAGTTTTCCAACTGTTATACTGGGATCTACAGGAATTTTACTGTCCAGATTCCCGGTAATCTTTGTTTCCTGGCTGAAAACAAATCCGGTAACAAATAATAAGAATAGAATAAGATTGGTTCCTTTTTTCATGATTGATAAATTAGTAGACCATAAAATTAATGAGATTAAGGGAAGGTTGCTATAATAAATGTATCAAATAACGGTAATATCAGGTTACATAAAGTATGACGATTGTCATTTTTATCAGGAATTCTGAAGGATAAATTGCCCGATTGATTAAAAGCAGAAGCTATCTGCAATTTCATGGAATGGTTGAAGAAATGGTGGAGACTACATTGACACGCCAATTTGCTTTTAATTATTTCCGGTAGGCAGTAGTATCAAGATTTTTGCCCATTGTACCTTTTAATCTCTTAAAGAAACTTTCGCGTTCCAGTATAGAAGTAAAATTTTCTACACGAGCTTTGCTTAAATCAACAACAGGATCAAACATAACCTCCTGCATCGCTTCTAAAGTATCAATTACCATAGGTATAAGTCCTACCGAAGGATGAACCTTAACCCTGGTAAAACGTTTGAGTGATTTGGTTTGAAAGGGATCAGACGCCAGGGCAATTTTTTCAAACCCAAGCATTTTGGCTTTATGATAACCATAATAAATATTCTCGGTAGAATGCTCAGCTTTTTTTTCTGCATAAATATATTCTTTAGGAATGCCTATGGCTTCAGCATACAAGGCCATCACCTCCCCCTCCACGTAAGGTTCATAAACTGAAGAACCTGAAAACATGATGTTCTCTGTGATGCCATTGTCAAAAAGAAATTTTGCCCAGTAAATCCTGCCTTTCATTGTCCAGCTCCACCTGCCATTTTCGAGAGGAACTCCGGGCACTACAATGATATCATACCTGGTTTTTTGTGCCTGTAGGTAATATTGCAGGGTTTTTCGCGGCGAGAAAGCGCAGGAGCATGTTAAAGTGGCAATACAAAGAATTAAAGAAAATGGCAAGGTTCGCATTTTTTTAATTTTCAACCTTATAGATAAACAGGTTAAGAACCTGAATAGTTTCATTGAGAGGGCGTTTAGGGAGTATATCCGAGAAGATGAAGCATCAGGGATCTTGAAATTCTATAAGTGAGCGGAGCAAGGAGTAGTGATGGTACCATGCTAATCAGGATTATCCATAAAAGCCTGCTGCTGTCAAGGAATTTTGTTGCTAATAAACCGGAGAACAGTAGTAGAATTACATTTATGGCATAACTGAAATACATGGCCCCTGTGTAAAATCCGGATTCAGGAATAAAAGACCGGTTACACACAGGACATCTTGGTTCCATTTTATAAAATTTTCTCAAATTATAGGTTTTATAGGGAAACATCCTTCCGTTTCCGCACTGAGGACATTTGCATTCCAGCATCCGGTTCCAGTTCATTGATATGTATTATTTATAGTGTATTGATTGACGTAAACTGATTTCAAATTACAATTCCTTATGAGTTGAATCACTGGCAAAGTTAAGATAATTTCAACTCCAATTATCATACTGAGAAACCGAGAGTGTCTCCGCCATGGAAAATTGTCCCCCTTGTTTTTATGGGGGACTACAGGGGGTTTGAATACCATTTTAAGAACCACCCCTAGCCCCTCCTTAAATTAAGGAGGGGAAAGTACCCCCTGCCCAGAAAAATTGTCCCCCTTGTTTTAAGGGGGACTACAGGGGGTAATTACCTTATATAGCAACCGCA
>DASWHX010000126.1:0-4965 GCA_036397995.1 Cyclobacteriaceae bacterium | reverse complement strand
TAATAATGAACTTATTTGGGATCGCAGCTTTGGCCGTCCTGATAATGCTGTTGTATTACCTGATGGCTGGTATTTAACTACCAATTCAATTCCGGCGACTATAGATCAAACCGAAGATGGTAAAACCAGGTTGCATTATATTAATGACAGACCCGAAGAAATAGATGTATTTATTAAGGCGAGAAGAAAATGATAACGAGAAGAAAGTGATAATAAGGTATTTACGCTGTTTACATTAAAGTAAAATCTGGAATATAGATTTTCTTGTATAACCTCCGGAGGCGGTATAATCATTATTTTTTTGCCAACCTGCATCCTTGTACTTTACTAATGATTAATGGTGAATCTAAGGGAATATTAATATCGAAAGCATCATTAGCCTGCCACTTTCTTTTCGACCCCTCACTTTTTAGCTAATTTAATAGTCATAAAAAATCAGGCTTATGTCTTCAATAAAGCTGAAAATCAATGGAAAAGAGTATCCTATGGAACTCGATCCTCAAACACCCCTATTATGGGCGATTAGAGATTACGCCGGGCTTACCGGCACTAAATTCGGGTGCGGTATTGCTCAATGTGGAAGTTGCATCGTCCATTTGAATGGAAATGCAGTAAGGAGTTGTATTGTTCCTGTTTCCGCAGCTTCTAACACAGAAATCCTCACCATTGAAGGACTTTCAGAAAACAATGATCACCCGGTACAAAAAGCATGGATAGAAGAACAGGTTCCGCAATGCGGATATTGTCAGTCAGGGCAAATTATGGCTGCGGCTGCCTTATTGAAAAGGAACCCCGATCCATCTGATGAGGAAATGTATACGGGGATGCAGGGAGTTATTTGCCGTTGCGGAACGTACCCGAGAATTAAAAATGCTATTGTCAAAGCTGCTCAACTTATCAAAGAATCTTAACCGAAGTCTTCCATGAAAACCAAAGCACATACCATCGACAGAAGGGAATTTATAAAACTCTCAGCAGTATCCGGAGCTTTTCTGGCTGTTGGTTGCCTGCCATCTCCGGGTAAGGAAACCAAAATTGTAAACCTTGCGGATGCAAGTGGATTAGGCAAGGAAATCAATCAATATATTTTCATTAATGATGCCGGTAAAATTACGCTTTTCAATCACCGGCCGGAAATGGGTCAGGGCACATTCCAATCAATTCCGATGATTATTGCCGAAGAACTGGAAGTTGATATAAGCGCAGTGGAAATTAAACAATCCCCCGCCAACAGGGAATTATATGGTGACCAGATGGTAGTGGGCAGCCGGAGCATGCGCGGAAATTTTGATTTGATGCGAAAGATGGGTGCTGCGGCAAAAGAAATGCTGATTAAAGCGGCAGCTAATAAATGGAAAGTTTCCGAAAGTGATTGCTATGCAGAAAATGCATTTGTCATAAATAAATCTTCCGGTGAAAAATTGTCTTATGCGGAATTAGTTGAAGATGCATCAAAATTATCTGCGCCCGGCAATCCCAAATTAAAATCAACTTCGGAGTTTAAGGTTCTTGGGCAAAATTACCCAAGGCGGGATATACCCTCCAAAACAAATGGAACCGCCAAATTCGGAATGGATATGACAACACCGGGGATGCTGTATGCTACCATTGAGCGATCTCCGTTATTCCTGGCAAAGATTGTCAGGTTTAATGCTGACAATGCGCTGAAAGTTCCGGGTGTGAAGCACGTTTTCAAAACCAGCAGAGAAGTGTGGGGTAATGAGCGCGAAGGAGTAGCCGTTTTAGCGGAAAATTATTGGGCGGCCGTCCAGGGCCGAAGAGTATTGGAAATTGAATGGGACAATAAAGAGTTCGAAAAGAACACTTCTGAAAGCTTGCTAAAAGAATCAAAGGAAGCATCAGAGCAACCGGGCAATGTTTTTGAAAGTTCCGGTGATTTTGAAAAAGCTTTTAACGATGCAGCAACAAAGGTGGAATCCGCTTATGAAACTCCCTACCAGTCGCATGCTCCAATGGAACCTATGAATGCTATTGTTTCTGTTACTGATAACAAGGTAGAATTTTGGGGTTCAACTCAAAATCCCAATGGCATTAAGTCATTCTTGTCGCGCAAAACCGGAGTACCGGAAAGCAAGGTCATCATAAATTATACATTTATGGGTGGCGGTTTCGGCAGAAGGTCAATGACGGATGTGGCGGAGGAAGCCGCCGACCTGAGCATGAAATCCAAAGCTCCGGTAAAAGTTATTTGGACCCGTGAAGATGATATTACGCAGGGACCATTCCGCGCGGCCTCGTACAATGTGGCCAAAGGCGGACTTGATAAAGACGGTAATCTGGTTGCACTTGAGCACAAAGTAATTTGCCAGGATATACGCAATCAAACCGGTGGAAACAACACAGCAAGCGGATCTATAGCGGGAGGTATTGTGACCGATTATGCAATACCAAACTTCCGGATTAATGGCGTACTCAGAAAGTTCTACATCCCGATTTCATATTGGCGGGCAGTGTATCATTCAACAAATACTTTCGCTCATGAATGCTTTATGGATGAGCTGGCCCGGGCAGGAAAGAAAGATCCTTTGGCATTTCGATTAGATTTATTGAAAAACCACCGGAGGTTTAGCAAAGTTTTGCAAGAAGTAGCCGGGAAGTCCGGCTGGAACACACCAAAAGATACGAATACAGGAAGGGGACTAGCAATTGTAGAACGTTCAGGGGCATTCGTCGCAATGGTCGCGGAAGTGCATCAAACTAATAATAAAATTGCCATTCGTAAATTTACTACCGCTATTGATTGTGGAATTCCCGTGCATCCGGATACAATTATTGGCCAGACGGAAGGCTGCATAATCATGGGACTAACAGCGACCTTTAATGGTTTAACCGTGGTTAATGGTGCTATCGCTGAAGGTAATTTCGATACTTACAAGATGCTTCAATTGCGCGATTCACCTGAGATGGAAGTATCGGTTATTGACAGTACCGATGCCCCGGAAGGAGCAGGGGAAGCAGCTTTGCCTACCGTGGCACCCGCGTTAGTCAATGCAATTTTTGACTTGACCGGAAAGCGAATCCGGAAGTTGCCATTTAAGTTGGAAGAGGTTTAACGCCGAACTTGTTTCAGTATTCATCCGGTTATTTAGATCAGATTGGCATCGTCGTCATTATGAAGGATGACACGCCCTCAGAAATGCATGGAAATTAATATATATCGTTTTGCGTTTAAGTAGTTGCGGGTATAGGGTTTAAAAATGGAGCGCAGTGGAAGGTTAAACCCGACCTGGCCGCAACACCGTTGTAAGACTAAATTTAAGGAACGAAATTGAATATGTTGCCGCCTGTGCCCTATTCCTTTTGTCGTTCGTTGTCAAGAATTACTTTAATGTCCCTGTAATTGTTCGGTAAATGTCTTGAAATGATGTCCCAAATTATTTCATAGTCAACCCCGAAATACTCATGGGATATTCTATTTCTAAGTCTGTACATTTCTTCCCAAGGAACATTTGAGAAATTGTCCTTGATATCCTTGGATAAATTTTTACTAGCTTCTCCAATAACTTCAAAGTTTCTGATTACAGCGTCAACAGTCTTGTAGTCTCTTTTGAATTGAATGAAATCCAGTCCTGAAATATATTCATGAATTCGGTCCATCGCTAATACGATGTCTTCAAGATATAGGATATTGTCCCGCTCGCTAGGTTTCAAACGTATTTAACTTGATTTAAAATTGGTCTTTTGATTCTTTCTTTTAAAGCATCTTTCGTCACCAAGTCAATTCTCAGTCCGAATTCTTGTTCAAGGAACTTCTCAAGGGTGAAAAACTCCCATCCAATTGGTTGGGAAAATTCAACTAATAAGTCGAGGTCACTTTTGTCTGTCTGCCCACCAGCAGCACATGAACCAAAATAGCCGATTTTACTTACATGAAATTTGTCCAATAAAACAGGTTTTAACTCCTGTAACTTGGTCTCTATGTCAATAGATTGTCTCATGAGTCAAATTTACCAAAATCTTGGGATTTTTTGTCGTCTGAGGGCATTGGCAGTAACTATAATGTAATCCCCGGGACAAGTCGGTTTTGCTATGAAGTTTACATTTGTTTGAGTTTCGGCAGAAATCAGAATGATATTCTGGTGGGATGGTTACTTAATTTGCCTTTCCTTATTTTAAGGTTAGGGGTGGTCAATAATTTTCCCATCTTTAGAATTAATAATTTCCTTATCTTTAGAACAAAGAAAAATACTGAACGACAAAGCGTCGGCTTCGGTTCTTCTCAGGGAAGCACCACTTACTAATACAATGCAAGAACAGAAGGCCACATCGCTCGCGGTACGCGTGGGCGTGGCTTATCTGCATTGTAGGTGTGTGGTGCACCTCCCTAAGGGATAAGTTCACGTACCACGCTATTTTATTTAAGTATATGAAATACATTAATCTACCCGCGAGCGAATTACAAGAGTTAGCACTGCAAATCCTGGAAGAGTGTGATAAGGATCAGGATTACTATCCTTTTATACTCTTCATGGAAATCTATCGTTCGGAAGTGATGGAGGTGCTGGACAAGATGGAAAGGAATGAGTTTCCAATATGAGTCCGGTGGTCACAGTGCAGACTGAGCGAAGACATTAGTGTTCTGATGCTTTTCTTTTCTCATAGCAATCCGGATTAATCCCGAAGGGATTGAATTTTTAATAACACGGCATGAAATGCCGTGCATACTAAAATCCCTGATAACAACCCCGCAGGGGTTTAACTATAACAAATATTTCTCTTCATATGAAATACCATTCTGTCAGTAAAGCAATGTACTCCACACGAAAGGTTGTTGTCCGGTGATGCGCTTCATGATTCTTTTACTCCCCCTCAGAGTCTCCGAAGGGACTCTTCTATGTTGAAAGTCAAGCCCTGATGAACTAATTTTATTAAAGTTTTATCTGCGTCCATTCTTTTTTAGGAAAACCAAAAGAGAGTTTCCAACCTCAAGCCTGGCTTCACTTT
>DASWHX010000125.1:0-8610 GCA_036397995.1 Cyclobacteriaceae bacterium | reverse complement strand
GCCCAGACTAGGATTTAATTATGATATTACCGGAAATCAGAATTCTCAAGTTCGCGGCGGTATCGGTTTATTTACCAGCAGGGTTCCGCTTGTATGGCCCGGAGGAGCATACAATAATAATGGCGCAAATCTTGGTGGTGTGAGTACAAGTAATGAACCATTTGTCGCGGATGTTAATCAACAAAATCCTACAACGTTTGACCCAAATAACTTGCAATATGGCGGAGACGTTGACCTTTATGCCAATGATTTCAAAATTCCCAGGGTCTTAAAAATGAACTTAGGGATGGATCAGAAATTACCCGGCGGGATTGTGGCTACATTTGATTTTATTTACAGCAAATGGATTAATGACATTTTCTACCAGAACATTAACCTGCTTCCGCCTAACCAGGCCCTGGACTTAACCGGAACTCCTGATACGCGCGACCGATATACTTCAGGAACGGCAGGGCGCATAGATCCCGGTTACGGTAGAGTTATACTGGCCACCAATGTAAGTAAGGGTTATTCGTATAATGTAAGCCTCGGCTTAACCAAGACTTTTGACTTTGGACTTGGAGCTTCCGCGAGCTATTCTTACGGTGACGCTTACAATGTATTCGAAGGAACGTCGTCTCAGAACAGTTCACAATGGAGATACAGGCAAACCATCTCTTCCCGAAATACAAATCAGGATATTGGAAGGTCAATATTCGCTCCGGGTCATCGAATACTTACCATGTTAAGTTTCAGAAAAGAATACGCCAAATTTCTGGGGACCGGCATAAATCTTATTTGGGAAGGAAGAACCGGTAATTATTTCAGTTACATAATTGGAAACTCCAATGGAATGACCGGTGTTGACTCCGGTACACCTGAGCTTGCTTATATTCCAGGAAACAATTCTGAGATTAATATGTCTGCTGCGGATTATGCAATCCTGAATGCGCTTATAGAAAATGATAAATATTTGCGTGAACACAGGGGAGAATATGCGGAAAGGAATATGAGCGCCCACCGATTTGAAAGTATTCTGGATTTAAGACTTACCCAGGATTTCTTTATTGAAATGAATTCCGGAAAAAGAAATGTGCTTCAGTTTTCTCTGGATATTTTCAATTTAGGAAATCTTCTGAACAAAGAATGGGGCAAGATGTATCAAAGAGAAGATGACAGGTTTAATTATGCTTTATACAATTTTGCAGGTTTTGCGGCTGATGGAACCACGCCTACTTTTACCGCTGTTCAATACAATGATAATCAGGCATACAATGGAAACCTGGATGATTCCGGTCTTCGAAGCTCCAGGTGGCAAATGCAATTTGGTTTAAGGTATATATTTCAGTAATTGATAAATGTAGATTTGAACGTAAAGAGGCCGCCAAAAACGGCCTCTTTTTTCATTAAATGAGTTTTTTCTTTCGATTTTTATGAATTTATTATCTTTGACCATCAAATTTCTCAGCCAATGACAGTTGGATATTCCGGCCAAAAGCTATTTCCCAGAGATAGGAATTATATTCTGAAGGAAGCACAACATCAGGCCAGTTTCCGGCTCCTCAGGATTCTCCGCGATTCAGTAATTGATTTGTACTTTGAAATTTATAATCCTCTCCGACTGCGGGATGATACCACAATTGCCATTGAAACCAATTCCGAAGCGCCTGTTGAGAATCTGCTTCCTTTCTATTATGAACTCGCAGGTATTTACAGGTATAAATTCGGGAAGAATCAGCTGGAATTTCTTTTTGATGGCAGCTCCCATTTTGAAAAATATTCAAGAGAGTGGGAGGAAACGTTTTTTGACTGGACTAAAGAATTGGGCAGACATAAACCATTCATTCGCGCCGTTCTTGAGGCAACGGTACTCACCCATGAGAATATGAGGGTTGAACTAATTCATCAGAGATTAAAATGGATGGTTGCCCAGGTCTTTGATGTAAAGGTGTATAAGTTTAAGGGTATCCAGGAATTGAAGGTGGCTTAGAATCTTTTTATTATAAAATCACTATAGTTTGCAAGTGGTAATTCCCGGGTTTCAAGTTCAGAAACTATGGCATTTGGAGAGCCATGCCTGCACCATTTTAGAAATTCTTCAAGCACTCCAGCATCAGCTTCGGCACGTATCAGGACTGAACCGTCACGTTGATTCCTGACATAACCACTGATCCCCAATTGATTCGCTTTATCTTTAGCAGATGCCCTGAAGAATACTCCCTGAACTCTGCCCCTGGCAATAATTTCAAGATGTTTCATTCGCTTTAAACTCCCTCATGATCTTAATTCCCGCACTGGCACCGATCCGGTCAGCTCCCGAATCAATCATTTCTTTTGCTTTAGACCAAGTAGAAATACCTCCCGAAGCTTTTATGCCAACATTTGCGGGTAAAACTGATCTCATTAATTTGATATGATCCGGTTTTGCTCCTTCCATTGCAAAACCTGTTGAAGTTTTCAAAAAGTCGGCGCCGGAATCACTGCCAATTCCGCAAGCCTTGATGATTTCCTGGTCGGAGAGATAGGCAGTTTCAATAATCACTTTCATTATCTTCCCTGCCTCATGAATTAGTTTTGAACACTTTGCTAATTCCACTTTGGTCCAGGGCATGCCGGTTTTGAATGCCGAGATATTCATTACCACGTCCAACTCATCGGCCCCGTCTTTGATTGCGATTTCTATTTCGGTGATTTTCGATTCCGTCATTTGATAACCTAAAGGAAAACCAATTACCGTTATCAGTAAAATGTTTTTCCCTGCAATTTCGCGAGCTGCCCGCTTCACCCAGAATGGCGGCACGCAAACTCCAAGAAATTTATTTTCCGCTGCTTCCCTTACCAGTTGATCAATTTGCTTATCGGTTAAATTCGGCTTTAAATTGGTATGTTCTATTAAGCGATTTGGTTCCATGTATCACACTTTTCCTAAAAATACGGAAAAGATAATGATTTGCTATTCTCAGTGTACGATACCACATTCCTTACAAAACTTCCTTCGACTTAATTTTCTTTTATACGGTTTTCTTTTGTGTCCGAAGTAGGATGGATCTGAATATTGAGGCTTTTTCATTAATCTCTCCAGTCTGCGATCTTCTTTTGCCTCGGCCTGCATTCTTTGATAATACTCATCAATTTTGCGGTCCATGATTTTGTTATATTCCTTTAAGGAAAGATTCTTCATTCCTCCGATATCACGACTGCGGGGTTTTTCACCGGAGATTTTTGCTTCAGGAAATTTTTTCACTGGATAACCGCCAGATATAAGCGGCATTCTCCAGGATTCACTCCCTTTGGCCGTATTATCTCTCGAATTTACCTGGGCTTGTACTCCGGTTCCCATGAATAATAAGAAACTGATGGCAATTATGCGATTCATTTTTAGCTGGAATTGATTCTAATAAAATAACTTTCATTGACTGGATTTATTGCATTTGTTGCCCATTACTCCATTAGGATTTCGCAATAATTGCGTTATTTTGGAATAAATAAAGCATATGTCGCGCATCGCACAATTATTCCGGAATGTAAATCATTTTCTTGAACATGATCTCTGGAAAATTGATGTCGCAAAATTACCTCTGTACAAGAGGCTGCTTGCACAATCCGGCAAAGTAATTTTTCTGGCTTACAAAGGTTTTGCCGATGACAAGGTAAAAATGCGAGCTTCCGCCCTTACCTTTTTCAGTTTACTTTCCATTGTACCCATCCTGGCGATGGCATTTGGAATTGCCCAGGGGTTTGGGTTGGATAAAGAACTTGAGCGGCAACTGATTAATTATTTCCAGGGACAGGAAGAAATTCTGCAACAGAGTCTTGCCTATGCCAACAATCTTTTGAGTACAACCCGCGGTGGCTTAATTGCCGGAGTTGGTGTTGTGTTGCTCATATATAGTGTAATGGAGCTATTGCAAAACATTGAACGCTCGTTCAACGACATCTGGTATATTAATAAGGAAAGGCCATTGGTGAGAAAGTTTACTGATTATTTGGCCATTATGATCTTTGCTCCGGTCTTATTGGTTATTTCCAACAGTCTAACTGTTTTTATTTCCAGTGAAATCGAACGACTAACGGAAACCGTTCAACTTATCGGTTTGTTCAAGGGACTTATCTTTCCGGTATTGCGCCTCCTTCCCTACATGGTAATTTGGATCCTGTTTTCATTGCTTTATGTGATAATGCCTAATACAAAGGTGAAGCTACAGTCCGCGATAATCGCCGGGATCATGGCTGGTTCCGCTTTTCTAATTACAGAGTGGGCCGTTATACAATTCCAGGTGAACGTTTCCGAGTATAACGCAATTTATGGCAGTTTCTCAATACTTCCGCTGTTCCTGGTGTGGCTACAGCTGAGCTGGCTTATTGTTTTATTTGGGGCAGAATTATCATACGCGATTCAGAACATTAAGCAATATGAATACGAAAAGGAGAATGTCAATTATAGTTATCATAATCTAAGAATGGCAAGTTTACTGGTTATGAATTACTTGTCGAAAAATTTTGCTCAGGGAAAAGGTCCTTCCGCCTTTCCTGACTTGTTAGATGATCTTAAAATTCCTCACAGGTATCTGCAGCATGTTCTAAATATTCTTGTGGAATGCAAGCTTGCTTCCGAAGTAGTGACTAAGATGAATTTTTCAAAATTTCTACCGGCAGTAGATGTAAACACATTAACTCCGGTGGCGGTAATTGAACGACTGAACGAGCATGGAGAAAACGATCCGATTTATAAGAAGACAAATGTTGTGGATGAACTTCACAGCATACTTGAAGGTTTTGAACAACAAATGCGAAATTCAGACTTCAACAAATTATTGAAAGATCTTTAATTCTGATTTT
This sequence comes from Cyclobacteriaceae bacterium, assembly GCA_036397995.1. GTDB lineage: Bacteria > Bacteroidota > Bacteroidia > Cytophagales > Cyclobacteriaceae > DASWHX01. The sequence goes on along the minus strand of DASWHX010000125.1, from coordinate 3,792 downwards.
CTGATTCCATTATATTGCCACTGAGCATCAGTAAGTCCAGCTCGGCTAATTTAGTATTGTAGGAAGCATCAATTAAACGACCTGCCGCCTGTACAGATTGGAGTTGGGCTTCCCTCAATTCAAGTGCATTTGAATTACCCAGTCTATATCGTTCGAAAGCGATAGAGGAATTTTCCCGGGCCACCAGGTAATTCTCCTGTTCAAGGGAAAGAAGTTTCATATTGAAGGTATAGTGGCTGTAAGTTCGAAGAAGGGTGGCATTAAGTTGGTTTTGGAGATCCTGCAATACCATCTCATTGGTACTCATTTGAATTCTGGCATTTTGAGCACGCTTATTTACCGTGAAACCGTTAAAAAGATTCCAGGAAGCTGAAGCACCGTAGGAATACCCATTGGTTTGGTTCGAGACCAGAAAACCAGCCTGGGAATTGGATTTATTATAATTGTAGTTGGCATTTAATGAAATTGTTGGGAGTCTTTCAGCTTTAATTTCTTTTAAAGAAAGGGAGGATACTGAAATATTATTCCGTAAGATTTGAAGGTCTGGATTTTTGGCCATTGCATCCTGAACAAGATTTTCCATTACCAGGGTTGTATCAACATCAATTTGACCCCTAACCACAAATTGCACCTCCAGATCCCGATTAAGCAGGCGGTTCAATTCTATTCTCGCCTGCAACACCATTTCCTCCTGCCTCAGCTTTGCCGTAATATCCGCATTGTAATCTACTTGCGCGGTCATATACTCAAGCTTTGAAGCATTACCAACTTCATACTTCGACTTAGCAATACTGAGCCGGTCCCGGGATAAAAGGAGACTCGAATCCAGGATATTCAATCTGTCACGTTCCAAAATGATGGTATAATAAGCGACTGAAATATCCCGAATTGTATTTTGTATAGCTTTTTCAATATTTAGAAATCCTATCCTTTCCAGTTCTTCCAGCCTGGACTTTGCAGCAAACATCTGGAGCCCGTCAAAAATGGTCCAGGACAACGTCGCATTAGATGAAAAGGCATCTGATTTCGCCGCATCTATTACCCTGGGGTTCGGATCAGTGATGAATTGCTGCTCTGCATTTTGTGTGGTGTAATTCTGAGCGGCGCCAACTGTTAATATGGGAAGAAAACCTGCATTACCCAGCGTATTATTATTATCCGCCATGCTTGCTGAATTGCGAACAATTTTGACCGAATAATTATTCTCCAGTCCAATTTGGATAGCTTCATTCAGTGTAAGGTCCTGAGCAAAAGAATTTGCAGTAACCAGAATGGCAATTAAAAAACAATTCGTTTTCATTATTCTTTTATTTAAAATCTCGCGACCCGACTTTCTTTTCCTGTAAAGTAGGAATAGATAGCGGGGATTACATAAAGGGTGAGGATTGTGGAAAATATCAAGCCGCCAATAACTCCGATACCCATGGAGGTTCTGCTTTGAGCACCGGCTCCAAGGGCTAATGCAATTGGCAAAATTCCAAGGATGGTTGAAAGACTTGTCATCAGGATTGGTCTGAATCTGGCTTCTGCAGCTCCAACGATGGCTTCCATGATGTTCATGCCGCGAGCCTTTCTTTGATTTGCAAACTCTACAATCAGGATTCCATTCTTCGTTACCAGACCAATCAGCATGATTATTCCAATCTGACTAAAAATATTAAGGGTCTGGCCAAAATAATTCAGAGTTAACAGTGCACCGGCAATGGCAAGAGGTACTGTGAACATGATGATTAATGGATCTTTAAAAGATTCAAACTGCGCCGCTAAAACCAGGTAAATCAAAATCAGGGCAAATACAAAAGCAAAGTACAAGCTGTTGGAACTTTCCTGGAATTCCTGGGACGATCCGGAAAGTGAAGTTGAAAATTTATCTCCTAAAACTTCGCCGGCAATCCTGTCCATGGCAGCAATTCCGTCACCCATTGTTTTTCCGGGGGCCAGGCTGGCTGAAAAAGTGGCGGCAGCATACCGGTTATACCGGTAAAGTTGTGGCGGAGTACTTTGCTCTTTGAATTTCACCAGGTTATCCAGTTGAATTAATTCATTGCCATTGTTTCTGACATATAATGAAGTTAAGTCATGGGGATCGTTACGGTTTCCCCGATCAACTTGTCCGATTACCTGGTATTGCTTTCCATCCATGATAAAATATCCAAAACGTCTTCCACTTAAAGCCAATTGTAAATTAGTGGCAACATCTCGCACGGAAACTCCCAGGGTGTTTGCTCTTTCGCGATCAATTTCTATTGTAATTTCAGGCTTATTAAATTTTAGGTCCACGTTAACAAAAGTGAATGTCGGATCCTGGCTTGCTTTGTCAAAGAAAATATCCAGTACTTCCTTTAAATCATTTACGGCAGGAGCCTGAACAACGTATTGCACAGGAAAACTCGAAAGTCCGCGGCTTCCAATTGATTCGGGTTCAGTTACAAAAGCTCTTGCCCTGGTATTTGCAGCCACCATTGGAGTTATATGACTTACAATCTCACTTTGAGTTTTCTCTCTTTGATCCGGATCTTTCAATATTCCAAACATGAAAGCAGAATTAACTCCACCGGAACCAAATCCCGGAGATGTAACTGAAATTATTCCGTCCGCTTCAGGAACTTCCTCTAGCACCATTGCATTTAATTCATCCACATACCGATCCATATATTCGAAGGTTGCACCTTCCGGTCCGGTAGCAATAATTTGAAATCTATTTCGATCTTCCTTCGGTGCCAACTCAGTTGGTATTGAACTAAACCCGTAATAAATGCCAAAGGCTGAGCCAAGTACAACCAAAAAAGCCACCCAGCGAAATTTCATAAAAGCTTCCAGAGATTTATTATACCAATTACTCATTCCATCAAAAAAGGGTTCTGTCCAGCGATAGAAGAAATTGTGTCGCTCACGTTTCTTTAGTATTTTGCTGGAAAGCATAGGAGTTAAGGAAAGTGCTACAAATGAGGAAATGATAACGGCGCCGGCAACTACCACGCCAAATTCCCTAAAAAGCCGGCCTGTTAAACCCTGAAGAAAAATTACGGGTAAAAATACGGATGCGAGGGCAACGGTGGTCGCGATAACTGCAAAATAAATTTCAGTTGAACCTTTTCTGGCTGCCTGTTTTGGCTCTTCCCCGCCTTCGATCTTGGTATAAATATTTTCAAGGACCACAATCGTATCGTCAACTACCAGGCCGATGGCTAAAACTATTCCCAAAAGAGTAAGTACGTTGATGGAAAAACCAGCGATATACATTATGAAAAACGCGCCAATCAAACTTATCGGAATTGTTAAAACGGGAATCAGGGTAGTTCGCCAGTCTCTGAGGAAAAGAAAGATAATCAAAACCACCAGGGAGAAAGCGATGAAAATGGTTTGCTTCACTTCATTGATAGATGCGATGATATATTTTGAAGAGTCAAGTGAAACAGTCGCGTTAATATCTTCGGGAATATCTTTTTGAATAATTGCCATCCTGCGATGAAACTCTTCTGAAATTTCCAATGCATTTGATCCTGGCTGTGTATTCAGTACAACCATTACCATGGGGACTCCATCACGTTTCAGAATTGTTCTTTCATTTTCAGGAGCCAGGGTTGCATTTCCAATGTCCCTGAATCTGACAATGGAATTTTCATCTTGCTTTAATATCAGATCATTATATTCCTGTGGATGATTTAGTCTTCCCTGAGTTCTGACAGTTAATTCAGTAAACAGACCTTCCACAAGACCGGAAGGAAGTTCGACATTTTCACTATTTACCGCATTCAACACATCGGAAGGTGTTAGTCCATAAGCTGCCAG
>DASWHX010000124.1:0-3176 GCA_036397995.1 Cyclobacteriaceae bacterium | reverse complement strand
TATCTTGGCAAATTTTCAATTTTATTAATTTAGGGGAATTGCCTACCGGGCGAGAAGTCAGAAATTGACTATTTGGGAAAGGTGTTAATCATTATTTAGAGGAATTTCATTAGAACCGGTGTTGGCGAAGCCGCCACCCTCCAGTAATTCAGCCAATTCAAAGATTTTCTTGTCGAATAAGTGAGCTTCATCCTGTACTAATTGTAGATACCGGTTTGAAGCAAAATCCTCAGGTTGCATTTGATTAAGGAGCCCTATTATCCGGGCTAAAGGTCCTCTAATTTTATGTGATACGATGTCAGCAAATGCCTTTAGTTTCTCATTCTGTTCAAATATACTTTGGGCAAAAGCAGCCCGTTCTTCTTCAAAACCCTTTCTTTCCGTAATGTCTCTTGCCGAGCCAAGGATCGTTACTATTGCGGAATCCTGGCCTCTAACAGGCACTAAGCTATCTTCAAACCAAATTTCCGATCCTTCTTTTTTGGTCAACTTGAATTCCCTTAAGATTGGCCCATTCGTCTTTCCCGCTAACAAACCGGACTTTGTAATCACTTCCAGGAGGCGAGCCTGGAGAGCTGGATTTTCCTCATATTCCTGAGCGGAAAAACCCAAAACATCTTCAATTTTATTGCTTATAAACTTCAAGTTCCTGATGGAATGGGTAGTTCGATCAATTTGAATCAGGTAAATGATTTCACTGATATTTTCCAGGATTAACTCCTTCATCTTTTCTTCACGCTCCCTTTCAATTTTCATTTTTTTCTCATCAATCGCCCTGGTAAGAGCCAGTTGAAGCTTTTCAATATTCCCCTTGAGAACATAGTCGTTGGCTCCGTTCTTAAGGGCTTCTATTGCGAATTCTTCACCAATTTTACCGGACACAAAAATGAAAATTGCATCGATATTATTCCGGGTGATTTCAAGCGCTTCATTCCCATTAAAATCTTTCAGGTGAAAGTCTGATAATACAATTTCCGGCTTGAAATTCCGGATGAGATTAATAAATTCATCCCTATCCTGCGCTGATTGGATTACAAAATCCCTGGATATTTTGGCAAGTTCCAGCCTTACGAGTTCCTCGTCATAGAGAGAATCCTCTAAAATCAGAATTTTATGCTTTCCAATCTTTGAGGTATATCTATCGTTATTTTGTACCATTCATTGTATGGTTTACTAAATTACCTGCACATCCAATTCGGCTTCTGAAGTTTCAATTCCGTTTGGGCAACGGTGATTATCAATTAAGTTACAAATATCCTCACAGAATTTCAGAGGAGGGTGAGTTTTTTGTCGATAGGGAAATTACTTAAATGAATTAAATAGGTGGTAATCTGTATTTTGTGGTTTGAATTATTCCTTTTTTTGCATAGTTAAAGGAAAATTAAATGAAAATGAAACTTCTGGAAATAATCATAGTGACAGACTCACCCAACCTGAGGAATGCATTATTTGATATTCTTAAAAACCACCTTGTTTCAGGTATTTCTCCGGTGAAGGTCTTCATCAGCAGACATAAACATTTGGCAATGGCTTATCCTGAACTGGAGTTTATAGTTATAGATGCAACAAAAGCGGCTAATAGAAAGAATCTGATATCAATTACCGAAAACTTATTTTATTTATTTACCCATCTTAATGCAATTATTTTGCTCAACAATGCCCCCGATAGGATTTCATCAATGATTAAGGATAGAAGAGTAAGCGTAATATCACCCCGGGAAATTGACCGGTTACTATTGTCTGTTATAAAGAGTCACCGCTAGCAAGGAAAACATCCACGGTCCCAAATTCAACAACCAGAGGAATTCAGGCATCTAATTTTATTAACTTCTCCCGTACATTTAACCTGAATGAGCTCGGTGTATTTTCCCTCCAACGAATAACACCTGATGTTGAATTTTTTCACTAAAACATTATGATCCTGATTCTAATTATGAACCATGCCACCGTATATTAAATTATCAAATCTACTTGTTTAATTATCCGTGTAAGGTTTTTGATAAAATGAAATATTATTAAGTAGTTCGCAAAGCTCATTTTGTAATAACTTAGGTAAGTATGGATTACCTGAAAGAGCGATTAGTAAGAGAAATTTCCAGCCGAAAAAAAGCCGAAGAGCATGCCAAAGAGGCTCAAAATATACTTCTTTCCGGCATTGAAAATTTCGTCGATGTTCTGTTGTTCTCCATTGACAATGACTACCGTATCCGAATCTTTAACTCAGCCTTTAAGAAAGCCACTTTTGAAGCATACGGAATAAATATATCCACTGGCATGAATTTGTTCGATTTTATCACGAATGAATCGGATGCAATAAAAGTCAAAAAGAATGTTGATAAAGCTCTGGCTGGAGATAGCCATATGACTATTGAAGAGTTTGGAGATGTAGAAAAGAATTACTTTGAAACGCGGTATAATCCGATTGTTAATGATAATAAAATTATTGGGGCTACAATCTTGTCCACTAATGTTACTGAACGCGAAAGATCTCAAATTCGAATTAAAGTCCTTAATGCTGAGTTGGAGGCTTTCGCTTATTCCGCCGCCCATGATTTAAGAGCTCCATTACGTACTATAACCGGCTTTGCTGGAAAACTGATAAATGAATTCGGATTGCCAATAGACGTTTTGCGACTATTGCGGATTATTGATAAAAACGCAAATCAAATGTCAGAACTTATAGATGACTTGCTGATCTTCGCTGAAATTGACCGGCAGGCTATTGACAAGCAGACCGTTGACAGTCAGGCCTTAATTGACCTTGTAATTAAGGAAGAAATGTTACATTTCCCGAACCGCGAGGTCAAGTTTAAATTCGAAAATCTCCAATCAATATTGTGTGATCCCAAGATGATGAAGCAGGTGTTTTCAAATCTGCTCTCGAATGCAATAAAATACTCCGGGAAAAAGATCAGCTCGGCAATAACAATTGGATCGGTTCCACTACCTAAAGAAATTATCTTCTTTGTTAAAGACAATGGAACCGGATTCGATATGAAGTATGCTGATAAACTCTTTGATGTATTCCAACGTTTTCACAAAAGGTCAGAATTTGAAGGGAATGGTATTGGTCTTGCAACGGTAAAAAGGGTTATAGAGAAACATGGAGGCCGCGTGTGGGCCGAGTCGGAAGAATCCGGAGCTACTTTTTACTTTAGTTTGCCGGCCAATTCTGC
>DASWHX010000123.1:0-22750 GCA_036397995.1 Cyclobacteriaceae bacterium | reverse complement strand
CCATCCTTCAAAGCAATGGTTGGTGTCAGGGTTGCCCGCGGCCTTTTGCCGGGCTCAATAACATTGAACGGATTTTGTTCTTTGGTTAACACGAAGCTTTGCGCACGTTGACTCAATCCAACGCCGGTTTTTCCGGCAATTACTGCCGGCACCCAGCCGCCACTTGGTGTGATGGAAACTACCCAGCCTTCTTTGTCTGCGGTTTCGACAGTAGTAGTACCTGCGTAGAAGCCGGTAACATCTGCGTTGTTAGTGCCGTCCGGAACGATGATGCGATGGGGGTATGAATACGATATCTTATTTGTCCATTTCTCAAGCAAATCCAAATACGGGTTTTTCTTTCCTTCAAAAGGATAGGGATCCCCGGGTTTCACCGCGGGATCATTTTTTTCCCAATTGATTTGCTTAATCCGATCTTTTGCATATTCCTTTGAAAGCAAACCTTTAATTGGTTCCTCTGGAGGGAAATACGGATCCCCATAGTAGAAATCTCTATCAGCAAAAGCCAGATTCATAACCTGATAAATAGTATGAATGTATTTCGCGGAATTATATCCCATTGATTTTACGTCAAAATTTTCCAACAAGTTAAGAGACTGAAGCATTACCGGACTTTGTACCCAATGATTGAGCTTGTATACCTCAATCCCCCTGTAGGTTGTCATTACAGGTTCTTCAATATACACTTTCCAGTTAGCCAGATCTTGTTTTGTAATTAAGCCTCCCTGCTCTTGCACCCCTCGGACAAATTCATCGGCAATGTCACCTTCATAAAATCGATCGTATGCAGCATAAATAGCTTCTTTTCTTTTCTTACCTTTTTTCAGAGCCTGTTGTTCGGCATCGACCATTTTCTGGAGGGTAGCCAGCAGATCTGCTTGTCTAAAAATTTCTCCCGGTTGTGGTGCTTCCCGTTCCTCACCCTGATGAGTGAGAAAAACCGCCTTTGAATATGGCCATTCTTTTATTCTTTCTTTTTGCCTTTCAATCGAATTTGCAGTTTGAGCCTCTATAGGATACCCTTCAGCCAATTGCATCGCAGGCTCCAGTATTTCTTTCAGACTCATGGTGCCATATTCTGCCAGCATGGTAAGCAACCCACCCGGTGTACCGGGAGTTACCGCCGCCAGAGGACCATATTGTGGTGGGTATTCATACCCCTTGTCTTTATAGAACTCCGCGGTTGCGCCGGTTGGCGCGACTCCTAATGCATTTATTGCAATCACTTTTTTTGTGTTCGGATTATAAATCAAGGCCTGCGTTTCTCCACCCCAACTAAGGACATCCCACATGGTAGCTGTTGCCGCTAACATTGCGCAGGCCGCGTCGACAGCATTGCCTCCCTGGTGAAAAATTTTCGCCCCTGCAGTTGCCGCCAGAGGTTTACCGGTTATGGCCATCCAATGCCGGCCATGCAAGGCAGGCTTTTGAGTTCTTTGAGCCTGAACATCAAAATAAAAAAAGGAAATTGTTAGTATTGCAATGGAGAATGAAAACTTTTTCATGGGATAATTGTTTTTCTTACAAGTTAATGAAAATGCGAAAAATGTAAGGATTTGAATCCATAAAGATGTAAACTTGATGTTGCAACATTTAATTCAACCTAAATAATTATAAAATGAGAATAAAGTTTACACTTTTGACACTTCTGGTGAGCTTTGGAATTTTGAAAGCTCAGTCAGATTGGAGTATTGACAAAAATCACACAAACATTAAATTCACCGTAACACATATGATGGTGAGTGAAGTTGACGGTGAATTTACAGATTTCGCTGCCTCTGTTAGGAATGCAGGCGAAGATTTTAGCGGAGCGGATGTAGAGTTTACGGCAAAAACAACATCCGTTGACACTAACAACGAGGGAAGAGATAAAGACCTTCGTTCCGACAACTTTTTTGATGTAGAGAAATATCCGGATATCACTTTCAAAGGAAAAATTACCAAGGAAGGTGAAAAATATTTCCTGGTGGGGGATTTCACCATGAAGGATGTAACCAAGCAGGTAAAATTTGATGTGAGGTACAACGGTAAAATCGACAGCGGCCGTGGTATGAAAGCCGGATTTAAAGTGATAGCCAGTATTAACAGGTTTGATTATAACCTGAAATGGAATCGTGCGGTGGAAGCCGGTGGATTAGTAGTGGGTGAGGAAGTGATAATCACTTGTAATATTGAATTGAACGAAGCGAGAGGATAAGGAATTACAAAGTATTTTTTTTAGAAAGGCGCTCTAAAAAGGCGCCTTTTCTGCTCCTAATTTGTCATTTAGAAGGACATGAGTGATCACATCATTTTAGATACCTGCTACCTTCGCAGAATGGAAAGACTTGACCCAGGTAAGTTTTTGATTGTTAATCTCCTCATTAAGACCGGAATTCCTAGACAATTAAAGCAACCTGATCTAAATTTACCCTTTCATTAAGTTTTATAATCTTCAATGCTTTTTCGAATTGCATTTGCCATTATCATGGGATGGTCGTCAATTAGTATGGCCTGGCAAAGGGACATGCAAAGTTCCTTCAACTATGATGCCTATTATCAGGCTTTTTCATCAGAAGATACCCTTCTTTTCAACAGGGAAATTGAAGCATTACTACCTTATTCAGGAATTGAGAAAGACGCTTTCTACGGTGCCATCCTGATGAAGAAATCCAAAAGCTTGCCCACAATCAAAAGGAAGCTGGATACATTCAAAGAGGGTCGGGATCTTTTGGAAAACTCCATCAAGTCAGACACTCAGAACCTTGAGTTCAGATTTCTTAGGTTAGCCACACAGGAAAATGCTCCAGGTTTCCTTAATTATGACAATAATAAAAAAGAAGATGCGTCAATAATCGTAACTTCTTTTGGCAACCTCCCGCCAATATCCAGAAAATACATCCGGGAGTATGCAAGATTTTCCGAAACTCTAAAGCCGGAGGATTTGAAGTAAGATGTCCAAAAGAATATTAGCTGTTTATTATTCTCAGTCCGGACAACTCAAAGAAATTCTGGATAATTTCCTGCTTCCTTTTGAAAAAAGTGATCATCAGATTGAAATTCTGAAAGTTGAACCGGTAAATGATTTCCCCTTTCCATGGACAAGTAAGAAATTTTTTGATGCCATGCCGGAAAGCGTTCTGGTAAAACCGTCTGAACTGAAACCATTTGAATTAAAATCTGATAAATATGAATTGATCATCGTGGCCTATCAGCCCTGGTTTCTTTCTCCCAGCATTCCCGTAAATTCCATTTTACAACATCCTGATTTTATCAACCTTATTGAAAATACTGCGGTTATTACATTGATTGGAGCCCGCAATATGTGGCTTAATAGCCAGGAAAAAGTTAAGAAGTTAATTACAAAGGAAGGCGGGCAGTTAGTAGGCAATATTGTTTTAGTTGACAAACATAATAACCTGGCCAGTGCAGTAAGCATTCTTCATTGGATGCTCGGAGGAAAGAAAGATCGTTATCTTGGAATTTTCCCTGTTCCGGGGGTAAGTGAAAAAGATATCAGGGACTCTTCGGTGTTTGGACAGGTAGCCCTTGAACACTTTAATACGGATAACTTGCCTGGTCTGCAAAAGGAGATAATCAGTTGTGGCGGTGTTGAGGTAAAGGCAAACCTGATGTTTATTGAAGGCCGGGCAGGAAAATTGTTTTCAATTTGGGCAAAATTTATTTCGAATCGCAAAAACAGAACTTTTTGGCTGATTATTTTTAAATATTACCTTTTATTTGCACTTTTTATTGTCGCGCCGGTCGTATTATTAATAAATAACACCTTATTTAAGCCGTTTTTGGGGAAGAGTGTTCAGAAAAAGAAGGAATATTACCTGGGAGTTGGATAAAAGATCAGAATGACAGAATCAGTTTATATAACTAAAACAGCCAATTTTCTGCCAAATAATCCCGTCTCAAATGACGAGATAGAGGAATACATGGGCTTGATTAATGGCAGACAATCCAAGTCTAAGCGGATAGTCCTAAGAAATAACGGAATCCAGCGAAGATTTTATGCAATGATGAAGGACGGAACTCCCACGCATACGAATGCCGAAATGACTTCTTTGGCTATCAGGAAACTGTTTGAAAAAAAGTCTCTGAGTGAAATTGAACTCTTAGCCTGTGGCACTTCCACTCCTGACCAGATGATGCCCAGTCATGCCTGCATGGTTCACGGTTGGCTTCCTGAATCGCCCTCTATTGAAGTAGTCTCTCCATCAGGTGTTTGTTGCAGTGGGATGCACGCTTTGAAGTATGTATACATGTCTGTCAAACAAGGTTACGCCAACACGGCCGTAGCCACCGGTTCTGAAAGACTTTCCCGGGTATTGCGCTCAGAGGTATTTGAAGAAGAAATGCAGCGCCTGGAATCTCTGGAAGACAATCCTTACATCTCTTTTGAAAAAGACTTTCTCCGGTGGATGCTTTCCGATGGTGCCGCAGCTTTTAAGATTCAGAACAAACCCGATACGAGCGGGTTGAATCTTCGGATCGATTGGCTAACCGGTGCCTCTTACGCTAATGAAATTGAACCCTGCATGTACATGGCCGGAGAGAAACAAGAAGGAGGCATTCTGAAAAGCTACATGGATTATACACCCAGGGAAATGATTGAGCAATCAATTCTGAGTATGAAGCAGGATGTTAAACTGCTTGGTGAACATATCGTGGAAAAAGGCGGAATTAAATTGAAAGAGGCCTGCGATAAGAATGGGTTTGATGTGAAGAATGTTGATTATTTTCTTCCTCATATGTCAAGCGAGTTCTTCAGAATGAAAATTGCCGAGAAACTTGAAGAGAATGGAATGGGGATTCCCCAGGAAAAATGGTTTAGTAATCTTACTACCTTGGGCAACGTGGGTGCTGCATCTATTTACTTAATGATTGATGAACTTTTTAACAGTGGCAAACTTCAAAAGGGAAATAAAATTTTACTCTTAGTACCGGAAAGCAGCCGGTTCTCCTACATGTACGGACTCCTTACAGTCTGCTAGATAATTTGTATCTTTATAGATTATTTTTGGGGAATGAAAAAGAAAGATATTCCACAGGATCCGAGTGTCCTGGATAATTTTACGAAAGAAGTTTCCTATGTTACAGACGATGACGGTAAGTATACAACCGGACTAAGCCGCGGGTGGGAAGTAAAGGCATCAGCCCTGGATGTTTCCTGGGAAAACATAAAATCAAGAGTCTCAGAAGCCAGGGATAAAGTAATGCAAGGGAAGGCTAGTCCTGTTTTGTTTTTTATGGAATTGAGAATAATGGATATTCCAACTTTAGCGGCATATACCGGCTATTGGAGATGGACAGTAAAACGTCATTTTAAGCCCGGACCTTTCAGACGAATGTCGGTAAACAGATTAAAGAAATATACTGAGGTGTTTGAAATTAGTATCGATGACCTTCGAAATTTTGAAACAAATCCGGAAATCGGAGAAACATACCTTAAAGGACTCGAAAAGAGTTCAAAATAGACTAAAATTGGCCAATAATTCTACCCAATTCCTCCCGATTAAATTATGAAATTAGATTTTACTCATATTCAGGCCGCGCATTGTGAGAACGGAGTTACCACAAATCTTCTGCAATTCGCCGGGATAAGAGAATTGAACGAGCCGCTGGTATTTGGCATCGGATCGGGATTATTTTTCATTTACATCCCCTTCATCACGGTAAGCAACGGTCCGGCTTTTTCCTTTAGAACCATGCCGGGACATATTTTTAAGAGAACGTGCAAGGCACTTGGGATCCCGGTTTTCAGAAAGAAATTCAATTCAAAGGAAAGTGCCGAAAAATTTTTAAATGAAATTTTGCGGAAGAACCAACCTGTGGGATGCCAGGTTGGTGTTTATTACCTTAGCTATTTCCCCAAGGAATACAGGTTTCATTTCAACGCTCATAATTTAATTGTTTACGGAAAAGAAGAGGATAACTACCTGATAAGTGATCCGGTAATGGAAACTGTAACCCGGTTATCCGCTTTTGAATTGGAAAGAGTGCGGTTTGCACGGGGATTCCTGGCTCCCCAGGGTCAACTTTATTATCCTGTTGTAAATGGAAATCAGATAACTGATACGATGATTTCGAATGCAATTCGCAAAGGTATCAAACGAAATGTGCGGGATATGCTTCATATTCCGGGGCCAATTGTCGGGGTTAGTGGGATAAGATATACAGCAAAAAGAATCAGAAAATGGCGGGATAAGCTGGGGGTAAAAGATGCAGGACTTTATCTGGCTCAATTGGTTCGTATGCAGGAAGAAATCGGAACCGGTGGCGGTGGATTCAGATTTATTTATGCTGCTTTTCTGCAGGAAGCACATAAATTCATTCCCAATGATGAGCTTTTGAAAATATCCGAAGAATTTACAAAGGCTGGAGATTTATGGCGCTCAGCCGCTGTGCAGGCAGCAGGAATTTATAAAGGTCGCATCGGCTCACAAGCTGATTTCAATCAAATGGGAGATTACCTGGAAGATATCTCGGAGGTAGAAAAAAATGCCTTTCTGAAATTGTCAAAAGTAAAGTTGAATTAATGTCTGAAAAGGCAGTTTCTGTTCAGAACGTCAATTATCGTTATCCATTCCAAAATAAGCAATGCCTGGAAGGGATTAACCTTGACATCATCGTTGGGGAGAGATTTGGCCTTTTCGGTCCAAATGGAGCTGGTAAAACTACGCTACTTAGTTTAATGACCGGTTTGTTTAAATTGCAAACAGGAAGTATTTCATTAATGGAACACCCTGTCGGTAACAGAAAAGAAATCAACGCCCTGTTTGGTTATGTTCCCCAGGAATTTTCCTTTTATGAAGAACTAACTGCAACAGAAAATCTGGATTTCTTCGGTACTTTATCGGGACTCAGGGGCCAACAACTGACAAGCAGAATTACAGAATTAATGGAGATTTTGGGATTAATATCGTCCCGCAAGAAAAGAGTGCAGCAGTTTTCAGGAGGTATGAAACGACGGGTTAACCTTGCTATTGGTGTAATCCATAATCCAAAAATCTTGTTTCTTGATGAGCCCACGGTAGGCGTTGATATCCAAACCCGCCACCAGATAATAGAGTTCCTTAAGAATTTGAATAATGAAGGAACAACGCTGGTTTATACTTCTCACTTATTAAGGGAAGCGGAAGAATTGTGCAACAAAGTTGCCTTGATCGACGAGGGAAAAATAATTGAGCACCAAACTATTGAAGAACTTTTGGTGAGCCATAATGAAGTTGGTCTCGAAGGACTATTTCTAAAATTAACCGGTAAAACCTATAGAGATAATTAATGGTTAAACTTTGGGCATCCATAAGGAAAGATTTGCTAATCCTCACCCGCGACAAACTGGGCCTCACCCTCATGTTTGGAATGCCCATTGTATTGGTTTTGGTTATAACCAGTATTCAAAACAGCACTTTTGAATTAGTTAACGAGAATAGATTTACATTTCTGATAGTAAATCATGACAACGGTGAACTTAGTGACAAACTGAGAGAGTCTATAAAAGCTATGGGTTCATTTAGAATCATTGAAACGTATGATGAAACTGAATCCGGTGGAATTTTAAGTCTTATGGATAAGAATGACGCAATTCTGGCTTTAGTTATCCCGGAGACCTTCACCGCGGATTTGGAAAAAAAATCTCTCAAAGTTACCGAAAGAGTGATGTTTGATTTTGGCGTCAGCGATGTTCCACCCAGTCCCGTATCGGATACCGTTAATTCACTTAAATTATATTATACACCGGTGTTACAGGAGTCTTTCCGTCATTCTTTTCAAAGCGCGGTCTTAAGTGCCTTGCAATTGGTTGAGAACCGGCATACGTTGGAAACAATTTATCAGAAAATCAGCAACAAAGACCTTCCGGAAGAGTTGGAAAATCAGTTGTTGCATAACAAGACCAATATTGAGGAAATACCGGCATCCAAGGATGGAGCAAATGTTGTGTTAAACGCGACCCAGCACAATGTTCCCGCCTGGACTATTTTTGCCATGTTTTTCATTGTCATCTCGTTGGGAAGCGGTATCGTAAGGGAGAAAGTGAGTGGCAGTTTTATTAGGTTGAAAACCATGCCCACCAGTATTCTGGTAAGTATTTTGTCAAAGCAAATCACTTACCTGTTTGTTAGCATTGCTCAGGTAATTGTGATCTTTTCAATTGGCATGTATTTATTTCCTGTAGTAGGATTACCGAAACTGGAACTACCCAACGATTTGGTTGGGCTCCTGATTGTATCGCTGATTTGTGGCTTGTGTGCCCTGTCTTATGCATTATGTGTTGGAGTTTTTTCGAAAACCCAGGAACAGGCAAATGGATTCGGGGCTGTCTCAATATTCATACTCGCGGCGATTGGCGGCCTTCTGGTACCAAGCTTTGCCATGCCGGAATCTTTCAGAATTTTTATGATCTTGTCGCCGCTTTACTGGTGCCTGGAGTCATTTCACGATTTATTCCTCGAAGGGGGGAAATTGGCGAACATGATGCCCAATCTCTTTCCGCTGATTATTATTACCTTATTTTTGCAAGTCCTGGCATTTTTTGGATTGAAAAAGAAAAACCTCATATAGTACTGATGGAAAAAGAAGCACTAAAACAGCAATTAAAGGAACAAATCATTGAATTCCTCAATCTCATGGATGTAAAACCGGAGGATATTAAAGATGACCAGCCCATTTTTGGCTCAGGATTAGGCCTGGATTCCATTGATGCGATTGAATTGATCGTGCTTCTTGAGAGAAAGTACGGCATTAAAATAAATGATCCCAAGGAAGGTCGAAAAATTCTGATAGATATCAACACCATAGTTGATTACATCGAAGTGAACAGAACAAAGTAAGAAAGAGTGAAACGGGTATTTGTAACCGGTTCAGGCCTTGTCAGCTCCATTGGTAATTCCGTAGAAGAGAATCTGAAATCACTCAGGGCAGGAATTTGTGGAATATCAAAAGCTGAATTTCTAAATACTTCCTACACTAAATCTCTGCTATTCGGGGAGATTAAAATCAGGAATGAAGAGATTATTTCCGAATTTGAAATAAATAATGAAGGTGTTACAAGAACGGCATTGCTTGCCCTAAAAGCCGTAAGTGAGTGTATAAACTCTAGCGGACTTACAAAACCCGAACTTGAGTCGGAAACTACTGCCCTGGTTGGTGCAACAACAGTAGGAGGCATGTGCCTAACTGATGAATTATACCTTGATGCAAATAGTGATCATGAGGCTTCCCCATTCATTGATTCCTATGATGCCGGGGCTGCAACCCGGTTCCTGATCGCGCATTTTAAAATTGGCGGTTATGTCAATACTATGAATACCGCGTGCAGCTCATCGGCTAATTCCATCATTTTCGGATCCCGGTTGATAAAACATGGGTTTGCAAGGCGTGCAATTGTAGGCGGTGTGGACAGTCTTGCAAAATTTACTATCAACGGATTTAATTCCCTGCATATTCTTGCAGCAGGCCAATGTATGCCTTTTGATAATAGCCGGAGTGGTCTTAATCTTGGGGAAGGTGCAGGATTCCTGGTGTTGGAGAGCGAAGAAGTAGTCGGCAGCAAACCCATCCTTGGCGAAATTACCGGTTATGCTAATACCAATGACGCGTTTCATCCGTCTTCCTTGTCGGATGAGGGAAAGGGTCCTGTCCTTTCAATGAAACACGCCCTTCAAATGGCGCATTTAAAAAAGTCTGACATTAGCTACGTCAATACTCATGGTACTGGAACCGAGAATAATGATTTGATTGAGAGCAGGGCTATGATAAAAGTATTTGAAACTCCTCCACCATTTTCCAGCACAAAATCCAATATTGGGCATACACTTGGCGCAGCGGGAAGCATCGAAGCTATCTACAGTCTTTTAAATTTGCAGCATCAGGAAGTATTTCCCGCAATCAATTTTAAAACACCGATTCAGGAGACCGGATTAATTCCGGTTACAAAAAATGAGAAACTTATAATTAACCATGTGATGTCTAATTCTTTCGGGTTTGGGGGCAATTGTACGACTCTTATTATTTCAAAAACCTGATTATGTATCTGCACGAATCTGTTTACATATCTTCCCAAAATACATTTCCGGATATGGATCTGGAAACGCTTAATCCTTCCTTCGAAAATAAATTAACTGTAAAGGAACCTTCTTACCCAGGCATACCCTCCAGTATTTTACGAAGAATGGGAAAAGCGGTTCGATATGGAGTCGGATGCGCGTTGCCTCTTTTGGAACTGAAAAAAGATTTGCATGGAATCATAATTGGAACCGGTCATGGTGGAATGGAAGATTGCATCAAATTTCTGAATCAAATTATTGAATATGAAGAAGGAACCCTGACACCCACGAATTTTGTCCAAAGTACTCCCAATGCCATTGCCTCACAGTTGGGAATGATGTCTCAGAATACGGGTCATAACAGTACCCACGTTCATAGTGGCCTCGCTTTTGAAAATGCCATGCTGGAAGCCGTGATGTTACTGAAAGAATTCCCAACGCATAGTTATCTTTTAGGAGGGGTTGAAGAGATAAGCACCTATCAATATAATATTGAAAGGTTGGGAGGATGGCATAAAAAGGAAAAGTGCAGCAATATCAATTTATATGATTCTAACACTGAAGGAAGCCTGGCCGGTGAAGGTGCCGCTATGTTTTTAGTAAATTCCATTAAAGAGAACGCGGTTGCAAAAGTAACCGAGCCTTTGTTTTTTGAGACCGCAGATTTAATTATTGTAAAAGCGAGATTAAAAGATTTTATAAAGAGATATTCCCTGCCTCCTGGTACAATGTTGCTTACCGGTGAAAATGGAGATATCCGTTTCAATAATTTTTATCAGGCATTGGAAGAAGAATTGCAAGGTTTGCCAATCGTCCGTTTTAAACATTTTACTGGAGAATATTCCTCGGTAACTTCGGCCGCTTTATGGCTCTGTATGCAGATTTTGACAAATCAAAATGTCCCTGCACACATGATAAAGACGGGTAAAATTGAGAAAGTTGATACTATTCTGATTTACAATTGTCATAAAGGAATTCAGCATAGTTTTACGATGGTAACAAAATCTTAGCACAAATTTTAAACTCACTCATATTTTATTGTAATTACCGGATTTACTTTCGTTATTTTTTTCGTTTGCCCGTCAATTATTAAATTTTATTGACTTTAGTATTTAACAAGAAGTATTTTTAACTTATCGATGATCATGCGTTCAACAAAAGATCTGGCAACGAAATGGGATAGGCTGGCTGGTAATTATGAAGAATTGGTTTTCAATGTTTTTGAGAACGACCGCAATCTATTACTGATCAAGTCTATCCGGAGATTAGGAAGTAACAAAAAAATTGCGGGAGATTTTGGATGTGGAGTTGGGCGGGCTTTACCCCTTTTGTCAAAACATTTCAAAAAAGTTTACGCGATGGATTTTTCACCGATGTGTGTTAAGGAAGCAGTCCGCTTAAATCTTGGCAACGTTATTTGTGAGACAAAGGATTTATCCAATTCACACATTCAATTGCCTGCCGTTGATTTTGGTTTATGTGTGAACGTGGCCATTTCCAACGATGTAAAAAAAAACCACGCCATCCTTAACAATGTTTGCAAAGCATTGAAAAGAAACGGAACCGCAATCTTTGTCATTCCATCCTGGGAATCCGCTTCCATGGTAACCTGGCGAACTATGGAACTGTACAATAAAGACGGATTTTCAGTTTCTGAAATACCGGAAGAACATTTGGGATTTTACACAGGTAAGAATATCGATGTGAGTATGGGTGTTTTCGATGTAGATGGTTCACCAACCAAACATTGGCTGATCACAGAACTTATGCAGATATTTGAAAAGCCCGGACTTCACATTGAAGCAATAAATAAAATTGAGTATGATTGGAAAACTGAATTGGTGCGGCCTCCCTCCTGGTTAGGCTACCCTTATCCCTGGGATTGGATGGTAAAGTTGAGAAAAGTTAAGCATGAATAGCGAAATTGCTGAGAAATTAAATGAAGCGGCTGCTTTTAGAAAATCAGGAAACCACCAGGATGCCCAAAGAAGCCGCTGAGCTGGCTATGAGCATGTGCCAGGAGAAGACTTCAATTCAAGAGGGGAAGTTTTTGCTTTTCTGGGACAACTCGAAAGAGATGTCGAAAACTTTGAAAAAGCTATTGACCTCTTTAATCAGGCGCTCCTTAAGACATTACAATCCCAAACTTAGCCGGTTTGCGGTGCTGTATACTTGTTCAAACTTTACATTCACTTCAGGAAAAGCCGAAAAGGACTTCGGGTTCCAACCTAAGTATTCTGGCGAGAAGGCAATTCAGGATACCATAAGGCATTATTCTCAGAAACGATAGACTTCATCTTTTTCTTCATCACCCTGAAAAAGAAAAAGGCAGCTTCAAAGAAGAAACTACCTTTTATCTAAACGGATATATAATTATTCCTGTAAAGTCACTTCGTTCAATTCTATAATAACCCCTATAGAAACCATTACTCCTTCAATTGTATGGGTCTGGAGTAAGGAATTCTCTCCCGGATCAAAAACGACATTGTAAGTTCCGGGCTCCAAGCCACCGATAAGAAACTCTGAGATATTCTCTACTGCATAGCTTGTCGCTATCGTATCTTCTCCCTGCATGGCGTAAACCGCGATGTTTTCTGCCGCTGGTAAAACACTTCCTTTGATAGCTCCACTGGTTGCTTCAGTGATAACCCTAATTACGGGTTTTAAGTTATACAAACCAGACGTTCCCGCTTTAACCACAGATTTAGCCGCATCAAAATCCAGTTTAAACTCATAGGTAATACCTGATAAAAGAGTTTCATGCACCTGGAGTTTCAATCCTGATTGCATTGCGCTTGGTGTGCCGAGGTCGTATGTTACATCTTCAGTTTCACCTTCAATAACCACGGTGTTTTCATTCCCCAAAATCAACCGAATTTGAGAAATCTGCCCTGAAGGAATTTCAGCATCAGCCAGCAAAGCGGTTGCGCCATTGGTAAGATCAAGTAAATTGATATTTGTCTGGCCATCCATGTCAAGTGAAATCCAACCTGAGCCCTGCTCACCCGATTGACGATGTACTTCCACACCAATCACCTGGACATTTACTTCTTTATAATCCCCCGGTGAATCAGTCAGCGTTACCATAATCCTGGAAGTATTGCCGGTATCCTCACATGAGAACAAAATAATTGCTGTTCCAACAACTAAAAGAAACCTTCTTAAATAAGTCATCATAAAATTAATATTGTTTTGATTTGTCAATAATAGGTTCAAAATCATGCCATTTGTATCCATAAATACGATAGTACGCCTTCAGGAAACCTTTAATTTCATAATTCGCTCTGCAACCAAGAAAATTCCCCTTTTATGAATTTTTCCGCACATCTTATGCTGAATTATGAAGTTTCCAATCCGTGCCAAAATGGCAAAGAACCAATTTATTTGTACTCATTTTGACAAAAAAGGAAACTTTATTGGCAGTTTTTCTACAATTATTAATCTAATACAGGTCGTGCATTCAGGTAAACTTTATTTAACAATGAGGCGGATCTGGTTTCTTCGCTGTGGGTGATGAGAATAAATTCAATTTACTTACAGCAAAAACTATTGAAAACGACGATAATGAAATGCTATCAGAGATTGGAACCGGCTGGAAAAAACAGCCATTTAATTTCCTGATTGGAATTTCAGCAGTAACGAAGTTCTGGCGGTTTGTAATTCCTTTATGGTGTGAAAGCCTTTATTGGTTAGCTTATAAAGTCTTTTGCTTCTTCCTCCCCTTTTCTCTGAACTCCCTCCCATGGAAGATTGGAGTAATTTCTGCTTTTCCATCCGGTATAAAATAGTGTGAATGGTCGCCAGGGAAATTGAAGCTCCGGCTTCAGATTTTATTTCCTTCTTAATCCCATATGCATACGCATCTGGTTGCAAAACGCCCACCGTGATTAAAATCATTTCTTCCCGGGATGTTAATGAAAATTGATTCATTTTTCCGGGTTAATCATTTCTTAATGAAGTAATAGGATTTAGCAATGCTACCCTGATGGATTGATAGCTTACCGTAATCAAAACTAACACTACCGCGAACAGGGCCGCCAGCAGAAAGGTGACTATGCTAATATTTACATGGTAAGCAAAATTGGTGAGCCACTGATCCATCAGAAAATAGGCAAGCGGAACTCCAAGTATAAATGCTATCAAAATTAATTTGACGAACTCCCGCGAAAAAGTCGAAACTATATTTAGCAGGGATGCCCCGTGCACTTTTCTAATACTCATTTCTTTGGTTCGCTGCTGCACTATATACGTGGCCAGGCCAAACAATCCGGTGCATGACATTATTATGGCAATAAGTGTAAATATATCAAATACAATTCCGGAAGCTCTATCCGCTTCATACTGGTTTTCAAGGTACTGATCAAGGAAAGTAAATTCGATTGAGCCGGTAGTGGCCATTTCAGCCCATACTTTATTTAATTTGTTTAAAGTATTTTGAAAATCTCCGCCAGCTATTCGAATTGCCATTACAGGTGGATTGTTGTTGGGACTACTGTTAAAAATTACCAGTGGAGTTATTGGGCTGTGGAGTGAGTAAAAATTATAATCCTTCACTACACCAATTATGGTAAAATCAGGGTTCTGATCCCTGGGACCGGCACTTCTAATTCGTTTCCCCACCGGGTTTTCCAAACCAAGATCTTTCACAGCAGATTCATTCAAAATAATATTCAACGAGTCATTGAATTCCGCATTGAATGCCCTGCCCTCTAACAATTCAAATCCGATTGTTGCAAAGAAATCATCATCGATATTAACTGTGTTTGCGCGCAAATCCGTTATTCCTTCTTCATCAGACGAAAATATGTTACTTCCCAGGAAATCTCCGGGAACTCCTTGCGAGCTTCCAACCGCGATAACCTCCTCCAACTGCCGTATCTCATTCTTAAAGGCATTCACATTATTTCCCAGGGCCTGAAAACCCCTGATAACAAGAGTATTTTCTTTATCAAAACCCAAATCCTTATCCTTCAGAAACCACATTTGCTGTGTTACTATTATTGAACCCGATATCATCACAATTGAAATAGCAAACTGCAGAATGATTAATGAGTTTCTCAGGAAGGTACCTTTGTTACTGGCTTTAAAAGATCCCTTCAATACGCTGGAGGGCTGTAACGAAGAAATTACCAATGCGGGATATAATCCTGAAACAACTCCCACAAAAATTATGAAAACTACAAAAATCGCGATTATCACCGGGTCAAGAAAGAAACCCATGGTTAGAGATTTTTTCAAAATAAAATTAAATGATGGAAGTACATAAAAAACTATTGCCAATGCCAGGAGTGAACCTGCCATACTCATCATTACTGATTCGGTGATGAATTGATATACCAGATTAGATTTGTAAGAGCCAAGAACTTTTCTGATTCCCACTTCTTTAGCGCGTTCCGAAGACCTGGCAGTTGACAAGTTAATGAAATTGATACTGGAAATAAGTAAAATTACGATTGCGATCGCGCTTAGTAAGTATACATACTGGATATTGCTGTTCGGCTCCACTTCAATGTCCAGGTTTGAATGTAAATGAATGTCCTGAATTGGTTGAAGAAAATAATTAAACTTATGTCCTTCAGATTCATAGTCAGGGCCCATCTGTTGTGAAATGGAAGCTGCGCCAAAAGTTCTTACCAAATCATCAAATTTAGACTGAAAGTTCTCCGGGCCGGTACCAGGCTTAAGTTTTACGTACGTATATATCCAGGGATTTATCCAGGCATTCGTATCGATTGCATTTTGAAGGTAACCCAATGCATGAATAGAGCCCAGCAGTTCAAAATGGATATGTGTATTCTTAGGCAAGTCTTCAATTACGCCGGTAACAATTAACTCTCCTCCTTGATTAATGGTTCTGCCAAGAACATTTTCTTCTCCAAAATATTTAATAGCGATGGAACGGGTTAACACCACATTTGCCGGGTCTGATAAAGCCTCCTCAGGGCTTCCATAGAGAAACTTGTAAGGAAACACTTTAAAAAAATCTTTGTCAGCGAAATAAAATTTTGTTTCATTGAAAACGTCTTCACCAACGGTTACCATTAATTCGTTTTGAAAAAATACTCTGTGCATCCTGGTTATGGATTCAACTTCCGCGTAGTTATCCTTTAACACTGGAGCCAGCGTAACCGGTGAAGACGCGAATAGCCTGGTCCGGTCAGGATAAACCCGTTCAAGGGAAATCCTGTAGATTCGATCGCTGTCCGGAAAGAATGAATCGTAGGTTAGTTCATTATTCAGATAAAGGGAAATCAACAAGAAACTGCTGATTCCCGCGGATAATCCTAGTAAATTGATAATACTATAGACTTTGCTTTTAATCAGGTTTCTGTAAGAAGTTTTGATGTAGTTATTAATCATGAGAATTTGTTTATCTCTTTTTTGTTTTTTTATGAAATGAGGTCTTACAAATGCAAGCACATTTAGCCAAAATAGAACCCTGGCGGACATCGCCCCCTTCCCTTTCGAATCATCCTCAAATTGTTCCAGAAGATCACCCAGCACCTGATCCACCCACTGGTCAGAACAGAATAATCTCAGACATTTAATTGCCAACCGTGGCGGCAGAACACGTTTTGAACCCATTTCCCCAGGATTGTGAATCCCTCACTTGGGTTATGTACGGATTCATTTGTTTTTTGTTCAAAAAACAAATAGAAATAATAACCATTGCCATTTCTTACTTGACCCCAGCTTTGATTATCCTAAGTTTGTCGGCAGTTTTAATTTTTGGGTTGAATCCAGAATATGGAGTCTGAAATAAGGAAGCGGCTAATGGTGGACCGCATTCCACCTGTTCCGTGATTCCAAGGAAAATGCGGCTAATCGGTTCAATTCAGGATTACATTTCCGTGTAGTGTCTCTGTTAAGATCACAATGAAATTAATCTAACGTGTGCCACACTTCAGTCTTTATTAGGTGAAATTGATTGCTTTTCCGTGTCGAAAAAGTGGGCACACGTATAATGATTCCAAACTGAGACACTACCCATTTCCGACACTACTTGCTGGTTACTAATATCTGGTTGTTTTGTAAATCCACGCGAACTATAATTACTCCTTTAGAGTCTAATTCAAGATGCACCAGAGACAATTTTAGTTTAGGCAAATCCCAGCTTAGATTTATTCTTTTTTCCAACCATTGTACCTCGGTTGGTTTTCCAAAAATACTGGACATTTCCTTGATAATATTCAAAGTCGGACCATACCCATTGGCTTCGGCTTTAATTTTGTTGAACTCATAAACCAGCTGAATGTGGTCACCTGATACAGACTCGTTAACCAGGAATTCCCTGGGTATTTCTCCGAAGAGTTCTTTTTGATAAAATGGATCATAAAGAACTACGGTAGTTAGCGGCGTGTTCTCCACTTCAAGCAAGCTTGATGGCAAATCGTTTCCCAGGTACTGAGCAAGCAGAGGATCTATCCGCGCCTGGCTGCTGAAATTATTTAAAGTATTGGACAAAGTAAAGAAGATTAAAAGTAGCGTTCCCATAGCTTTTGAATTTCCTCATTACGTAGAAAATTCATGCCAGCGCATTCAGCCCCTTATTTATTGAATTATAGAATTTCCAAAGAAAATTTTTGTCATAATGAAAATTCAATTTTCATTATAGAACGTCTTTAAGGATTAGTTTATGGTCACCACTTCATCACTCAACTTACCTGATTGAGCAAGATTTTGCTGAAAGAAATTAATTTTTTTTGCACAAAAGGAACGAATGGCATTGTTCTTACCCTGATAAGCTAATTGATTGGATTTATCATAAAGTTGAGTATGAACATCATGGACAACCTTCAGGAATTCCTTATCAAAATCCGCCTTTTTTTTGCCTTTCACCTGTCGGTACATTGCCCAGTGTTCACTGTTCAAATGATTGGATAATTTGATTCCCTGTTTAGCGGCCAAAACAGTTAATTCCGGGTCAAATAAAATATAATCCGAATTTAATTCCGTGGCAAATTTCTGTACCATTGCCGAATAGGCGCTATCTCTCGCGTAAGAAGAAATATCACGCATTAGAATGCCTGCACTTTTCATTTCCATTACAAACACAACTTCGTCCACCATTCCTTCATCCCTGAATTTGTTTTCATTTCGGTCTTTCGTAAAACTGTAGGTCCAGTTTCTTACGCATGCGGAAAGGAAAAGTACGGTCAAGAGAGAAAGTACGATATAAATGAAACTTGATTTAAATACTATTTTCATGATTTTGTTTATTTTATTTAATTAGCGCAAAAAGCATTCCTTATCGTCTTATTTATTGATAATCAATACGTTAGTAGATTTCACCTTTAGCATTTTCAAAATTTTTTTGCAATTTTGTGTTAATGATTATGCGTTTTGACATAAATGAGAGTGATAATAATCATCATCTGTTCTGGATTTTGTCATTAGAAATTGTTGCATCCGAAAATACTTTTGAACCATAACAAAAAGAGGAATACAATGAAAAAAGTGCCCTTTATTTTACTACTTCTTCTGGCCTTCGGGGTCAGAGGCCAAACCATCCTTAAACTCGATGGTAACTCGGAACTAAGTGTCTCCGGAACCTCTACTCTGCATGATTGGACAATAGTCGCAGAAGAGTTATCCGGAAAGGCTAAGTTCGAAATAACAGACGGAACTTTGCTCAGCGTCAGTGAATTGAGCATAAAGGTGAAAACCACTGAAATCAAAAGCGGAAAATCCGGAATGGACAACAACACTTTCAAAGCATTGAAATCCGACAAACATCCATACATCACTTTTGCTCTTAGTGCTGCCGGCGCAACGAAATCAGGAAGTAAGTATGTTATTAAAAGTGCGGGAAACCTCAGTGTGGCCGGAGTAACAAAACCCGTAGTTTTCACTGCAACCTGTGTTCTCAATGCCAACAGTGTTGGATGTGAAGGTTCCTATGCAATGAAAATGACTGATTTTGATGTGGAACCACCAACAGCGATGTTTGGCACCATCAAAACCGGTAATGAAATTACCATCGACTTTAATGTCAAATTTGAAAATTCTGAATTATCTAAATTATAAACTAAAAAGCCATGAAAGCTATTACACAAAAACTCTTATTAACACTGGTTTTGATTGCCTTTGGAGGTGCACTCACACTTGCACAGGAACGAGCCCTCCAATATTGGAATCCGAACGACCTCCGAAGTCTCAATGAATTTGAAACAACTAAGGAAGATACCGTTGGATTTACAGGATTGAAAGTGCTTGTGGGTGGAGCATTTGCCCAACAATATCAAAACATACACCACAGCAACGAAGCGGTCGCTGTTTTCGATGCCTCAGGTACTAACTTAAACCAATTAAAAATAATAGGTGGAGGATTTAACCTGGCAACTGCAAATCTGAATATTGATGCCCAGCTGACAGATGGAATCCGGCTTAACCTGGTAACCTATTTGTCAAGCAGAAACCATCAGGAGGCCTGGGTAAAGGGTGGTTATGTTCAAATAGATAAAATGCCTTTCTTTAAATCTGAATTGATTGACAAGATCATGAACAGCGTAACCATTAAAATGGGGCACATGGAAATAAACTATGGCGACGCTCATTTTAGAAGAACGGACAATGGCAATGCTTTTTTCAATCCATTCGTTGGAAATTATATTATGGATGCATTCACAACTGAAATTGCAGGGGAAGTATATTATCATACTCCAATGGGATTGTTCGGAATGGTTGGCCTTAGCGGCGGTGAAATCAAAGGTGATATTACTAACCCGGATAACAGGGCGCCAAGTTATTACTTTAAAGGAGGATGGGATAAGCAACTCAATGATAACATGAGGTTCAGACTTACTGGTTCACTTTATACCACCAAAAAATCTGCAAGCAACACTTTATTTGGCGGTGACAGGGCCGGGTCAAGGTATTACATTGTTATGGAAAATGTAAACGCCTCTACAACTCCGGCTTTCTCCGGACGCTGGAATCCAGGCATGAGAAGTAAAATTACCAGCTTTACTGTGAACCCGTTTGTTCAGATTTATGGATTTGATTTCTTTGTTAACTATGAAAAAGCTATGGGCAGAGCCTCTAACGAATCAGAAAATAGGGAGGCTTCACAATTTGGTGTGGAAGGAGTTTACAGGTTCCTCAATAATAAATTGTTTGCCGGAATCAGATACAATACAATACAATCTGAACTTACCGGTTCTTTAACTGAGATTACAATAAACAGAATTCAGGCATCAGCCGGATGGTACGTAACCAGAAACCTTTTGCTCAAAGGAGAATATGTTAATCAACAATATAAAGACTTTACCAATACAAGTATCTTCTATAATGGAGAATTTGATGGGTTTGTCATTGAAGCGGTTGTAGCTTTCTAGTTGCGTTCCTTTTTAAGTTCCTTTTAACTTGAAAATGCCAGGTATAACCTGGCATTTTTATTTATTTGAGGTTTAGCTTTGTGGTGTTATGGGTTATTATTTGATTTTGCTCGGAGGCATTTTATGGTTAATTCCCAATCCAGCTGAAAAAGAACGGTGGTTAGTTCAACGGTCCAGTAATCTCACCA
Source organism: Cyclobacteriaceae bacterium (assembly GCA_036397995.1). Lineage (GTDB taxonomy): Bacteria > Bacteroidota > Bacteroidia > Cytophagales > Cyclobacteriaceae > DASWHX01. The sequence goes on along the minus strand of DASWHX010000123.1, from coordinate 2,188 downwards.
TCGAAGGGAAATCTAACATTAGCGATTTCTCCTGTGAAATTGAAGGAACTAACATTACCGATACCCTTACGATTAATTATGACGATGATGGTGGTCAAATTACTTTTGTCCGAAAGCAAATCAAGATAAATACCGTCAGCGCCGATTGCGGAAACAACCTGATTACCAAAGATTTCCGGGAAACCCTTAAATCAGATAAACATCCGGACATTTTCCTGAATTTTCTCACCCTCGAGCGACCGCAATTGCATGATTTTTCTGCCCTGAAAGTAAACGGAACCATTGAAATTATTATTGCAGCTGTCGCCAGAAAATACGAAGTTACTTATCAGATAATTCCTCATACTACCGGCAAAATTGAGTTAATCGGATCTCAGAAAATGAGGCTCGGAGATTTTAAACTCCAGCCACCAAGCCGGCTTTTAGGATTGTTAAAGGTTGAAGAAGAAATTACAGTAGATTTTCACCTTCAATTAACTCCAATCTTATAGCAAAGTTATTTCATTAATTGCTTCCTGAAAAAAGCGAGGGTTTCTTCGCCAACTTTCAACGCATTGGAAAATTTCATCCAATGGTGAGTGTCATCCACCACGACAAGAGTTTCTACATAAACACCTTTTGCATGCAATCTCTGAACTAAATCAGTACTTTGGCTGAACTGAACATTTCTGTCATCATCGGCATGTATAATAAGAACAGGAGATGTCCAGGTTTTCACGTCGCTCACCGGAGAAGATTCCCACGCAATTTTTGAAGCCAGGTTTGCATCTGGTGCGCGCTCATAAGAGTCAGGCATGATCAGGTTAAGTGTTCTGTTAACAGTACGATCATGAACTCCGTGGATGTCCACCCCGGCCGCGAATAATTGCGAATCACGACCCAGCGCCATTGCAGTTAAATAACCGCCATAAGAACCGCCGTAAATTCCTATTTTTGATGCATCCACAAATGACTGCCTGGATAACCACTCTCCCGCGGCCTTTATATCCTTATACTCAGAAGCTCCCGCGGAACCTGCATTGTCTGCCTGGTGAAATTTGTATCCATAACCAATTCCTAAACGGTAGTTTACTGTAATCACAATAAATCCCCGGCTGCATAAATATTGGTTGTAGGCATAAGCATTGGAGTAATAGTCTGAGTAATGCCAGCCCAAAAGCATTTGCCTGGGTGGTCCGCCATGGACATATATTATTGCCGGTTTTTTCGCGGGTCCTCCTTCAGGAGTAAACATCTGGCCATGAATTGTCAGTCCGTCCTCGGATTGAAAGGTAATTTGAGTTGGCGTTACCAGCTTATTAGTTGGATAGTTTGAAATCAGATTTTCACTCAGCAATTTCAATTTTCCTTTATTTGCCGGCATAACAGCCGGAAGAGGCGGTCTCTGCGCCGTAGCTGAAATCATGGCAATAGTATTTCCATCCCCGGTAATTACCGGAGCCCATTCCAATCCATTTCCAGCAACCAGTATTTCTACTCCCGGCTTGTCAACGGCAACCCTGGCTGCATGCCTCCTGTCCAGATCCAATTTGTCAGGACCTGTATTTGTGCTAAAGACCAGCCATCTCCCATCAGGACTTAAACTTATATGTTCTGCCATGAAATTACCCGGTGTTAACAATATCGGATTGTCACTTGAGGAGTTGATAGAATATAAATGAGGCCATCCATCCATATAAGACAAAAATGTTATTCTATTGTTTGCCGCCCAGCGTAAGTTATATCCGCCATGAGTTGTTGGTGTTGAACCCTCCGGAGTGTTTGGTGACTTCCACAATAAGCTCGCTTCTCCGGAATTAATATCCGCGGTCCATATTTCCCATGGGCGTATATTCCGCACTAAAATACTATCAGGAGTACCGCCACCACCCGGTCGCCGCACAAATACAAGTCTTGATCCGTCAGGCGACCAACCTGGATTACTGTCGCGGTTAAATGATGGTGATATCCATTGAATCGGAGTTTCAGAGTTCGTATAAACACCTATAAATGAGTGATCTCCCCGGAAAGCCACAAATGCCAATTTGGATCCATCCGGGGACCATTCCAGTGAACCTACCCTGCCCCGGGTTTGAAAGAGGCTTTCAGGTTTAGATTCGGTGTCCAACAGAGAAGCTGACCACACCTGATTGTTTCGCAAAAAAACTATCATGTCACTTTTTGGAGAAATAACCGGATAATCGGCTTC
>DASWHX010000122.1:0-3691 GCA_036397995.1 Cyclobacteriaceae bacterium | reverse complement strand
GCTGAAAATTATATTCAATACAGCCATATCTACCGGTTGATGAATCAACCGGATTCTATGAAGTATTATGCCGGAGCCTCTTTGAAAATTTATCAAAAACTATACAAGGAAGGAAACCTGGCAACCGCGGCGTGTCATCAATTCATCGCCATCGCCAACAAAATGGAATCTAAATACACGGAGGCGTTAACTAATATTCAGCAAGCTCTCATTGATTCAGATAAATCTTTCAATTCGCTTAATATTTCTGCCAATCCAACTCTGAACCAGGCTACAAATCTTGACAAGCTTTATGAACTCCTGGCCATAAAAGCAAACTTATTTTACCTGCGCTATCAGGAATCAAAAAATTCTTCTGATCTGGAGTCTGCATATCAGTTGTATGTTACCCTTGATGAATTAACGGATGAAATCAGGGCGGGTCTTTATTCCCGGACAACCAAACTTTTAATTAATGCAGCTTTGAAAAGGGAAGCGGAAAATGCATTAAAATGTATTTACTTCATGTTCACCACTTCAAATAGTAAGGAGTATTTAGGTCTTGCTTACAAATACCTGGAAAAGAACAGGTATGCGGAGATGTTCGAAAATCTTTCCTCTGTTCAGGCCGTATCGCAAACCGGTTTACCAGACAGCCTATATCGTCTGGAGCTGGATTTACAATTCAGGCTTGCCAATCAAAAACAGTTGTTGTTATCGACAAATGATCCAGCATCCATCGATTCTATAAAGGAGATGATGTTTAGTATTAATAAGGAAAACCAGGAATTACAGGATTATCTGAGCCAAAACTATTCCTCTTATTATCAAAGTAAATATGGGGAACTAATTAGTTTAGACTCTTTGCAAAAAATATTGGTTGACAAGACCCAGCTTGTGGAATATTTTATCGGTAAGTCTTCTTTGGTCATTTTTTCAGTTACAAAAGAAAGCTCAGCAATAATTTTAGTCCCGTTATCGGAAGAATTTACTTATAATATCAATTCGCTTCTGGCCCAAATTTCCGCTCCAATTAATTTAATGATTCCATTGGATCAGCTATATCAAACTTACAGCAACAGCGCATTTTCCTTATACAAAATATTGATTGAACCTGTAGTAGAAACCCGCACTACAAAACTAATCATCTCCCCGGATGGCATTTTATCAAAGCTTCCTTTTGAATGCCTTTTAAGTAATGATGCAAAGGCTGATTTTAAGTCCGCTCCATATATTTTCAAAAATATGGATATTCAATATGTATATAATCTGAATTTACTTTACAAGTTTACCAAACCGAAACTGCAAAAAACTCCTTCGTTGCTTGCCTTCAGTTATTCGGATATTGACCCCTCCAAGGTGGCATTACGAAGTGGAAGGAGCGAAATTCCGGCTTCTGCACTTGAGTTGATTGCCATCAGCAGATTCTTCGATGGTGATAATGATAATTTTCTGATAGGGGAGGAAGCTACCGAAACTGCATTTAAAAATTTATCCTCCAGGTTCGAAATAATTCATTTAGCCGTACATGGTGTTGGCGATACCACCAAGGCTATCAACTCCCGACTGGAATTTAAAGTGGGTAAAGATACGCTGAATGATGGCAAATTATTCGCTCATGAATTATATAATCTGAACCTGGAAAGATTGAGACTGGCGATTTTAAGTGCTTGTGAAACCGGCATAGGGAAGGAACTTCCGGGGGAAGGCGTCTTCAGTATTGCCCGCGGCTTTGCTTATGCCGGATGTCCGGCGGTGGTGATGAGTTTATGGCAGGTTAATGATACCTACACGGCAAAACTAATGGAGTATTTTTATGCTAATCTTACTCAAGGCAAGGAAATAGATCTGGCGGTGCGCAATGCTAAACTAACTTTCCTGGAAAATGCGGACAGCAGGGAAGCATTCCCATACTATTGGTCTGGATTTATAGCGCAAGGCAATGTGAGTCCGGTAACCAGACATCGCTTCAGGTACATTTATCTATTGTATTTTCTTCTACCGCTGGCCCTGGCAGGAGGCTTTATTTATGTTAGACGCCGAAGAAAATGAGGAATCAGCAATACTGCAAAATGCGCATCCTGATCTGGGATATGGAAGGTGAAAAGTGGGATTTTGTGGTTGTTAGTGTTCCCGGGAGACCGGGACCCGGACCGTCTGATGAATATTTGAAAGTTATCGGCCCGGAGGTTCAACCGGATGGCAATGGCAATTTTACAAGTACCGCTTATTCCGAAGAGGAAATAAATGCAGTACATGCATTTGCTGTTGCCAGGTTAACCATTCATTTATGGGAGAAAGCTGTGGGCCTGAAAATTATCTGGCAATGGAATGCTGGAAAGAGAAAAAATGAAAGACCCCTGAATATCCAAATTGATGATACACAAAGTGCCGGCTTTCACCTGGTAAGAGAATCCGCCGTCTATGGCTTGTATAAGGAGAAAAGAACCTGCAAATCTCTTGATATCGTTTCTCATGAAATTACGCACGGCATTATTGAAAGTCTGAGACCGGATATCCATTACATAAATACAGTGCAAGCCTACGCGGTGGTTGAAGCCCTGGCAGATTTATCAGCAATATTATTGCACGCATCAATTCCGGAACTTTATTTGAAATCCGCGGATAAATCTAATTCTGATCTGAGGCTAAAAAATCCGGTATCGGAATTTGCTGAAGGATATGGGAAAGCAGGGGAGGGCATCAGAAGCGCTCTTGATAAAGTTTCTACTGCCAATGATTCCTATTCACTGGCAAAACCATTGGTGAATTCCGTTTACATGAAGCTGGTTGAGAAGTGGGAAAAATCCCCCTCAGGTATAGTTGGACTCTTGGCTTGGGTAGAAGAACTAACACATTACGCGTTTTACCCATTATTGAACCTGAGGGAGATTTCTCCCGGAAATTATTTTTCTCTCTTAAAATAAATTTATGAGTTTATTGTTTTCCCAATGCTACTATAGCTAATATGTATTTAAATTACAGGTCTTCGACCTGTAATTGGCTTCAAAACCAGCGCTTGTTCGTTTCTCCAGTTTTTATACCCATCCTCTGTTTCTTTGAACCCAATACTATCCGTACTTGCAATTCCTGTTACTGTTACTTTTCCTTCAGTAATTATGGGATCATCCTTATCATCGAACTTCAAATTAACAAGTTGACCTCGCAGGTATTCAAAAATATTTCCGAGTTCTCCATTATTAAAATTATAAATAATGAACTTGGTATCACTTTTATCATCGTGATCAAAAACAAAAATCTCACCTACCCTTTTTTGTGGCCCATTTGCCATTGCTGATGGTCCATCATCGTGCACAATTCCTAAATGCATAGTTGTAAATATTTAAATTGAACATGGGTTTAGAATTATTTCAATTTTTATTGAAATCGTTTTTAATAAGCTTCCTTAAAATAACAGCTGCTTTCTCTGCACGCTCATCTCCGGAATTCTGCACTTCCAACAGCATTTCCCTGGCAAGATCAGTTTGTTCCGCCTTCAGATAACAAAGCCCCAGGTACCACTTGGCTACGGTGGTTAACCCTGTTTCACTTTTAATTACCGCTTTGAAATTTTTTATAGCATTCTCTGCATTTCCAATCGCGAGGTACGCATTCCCCAGGTAGAACATATCCAAAAGCCGGTTATCACTCGTGGTGATGACCTTCTCAAAAAGGAGCGCAGCTTGCTCATAATCCCCCTGGTCATAGGCCG
>DASWHX010000121.1:0-18365 GCA_036397995.1 Cyclobacteriaceae bacterium | reverse complement strand
CCCATGTTGGGCTCGCCTACCAGCCAGCCCCTGCAATTATTATTATCACCAAAAATTAAATGTGTTGTGCAGTATCCTTTTTGTCCGAGTTTTTGAAATTCCCCCGCTACTATAACATCATTATCTGCAACTTCATTATTTTCTTCCCTGAATTTAGGCACCACAAATAGTGAAATTCCTCTTGTTCCAGCAGGCGCATCCTCAATTCTGGCCAGGGTCAGGTGAATAAAGTTCTCGCAGAATTGATGATCGCCACCTGAGATAAAAATTTTCTGCCCTTTAATTTTGTATGAACCCTCATCAGCAGGAGTTGCCAGTGTGGCAATATCCGACAAACTGCTCCCCGCCTGGGGTTCTGTCATACACATCGTTCCAGCCCATTTACCGGACAGCATGTTGGAAACAAATTTCTCTTTCAACGTTAAACTTCCGAAGGTATTAATGAGGTTAGCAGCTCCGCTGGTGAGGCCTGAATATCCGGGCACATTATTATTAGCGGCACCCATGATGAAATATGCCGCGGTATAAATTGTTGATGGTAACTGTAACCCACCATCTTCAGACTTAAAAGTGCTGCCCATCAATCCCAGTGCAGCGATTTTCTTCATTATGTTTCCAAAGGCAGGATGAATAACAATTTTCCCATTCTCAAAATACGCAGGTTGATTATCCATTCCCCGAAAACTTGGAAAGAGGTCTCTGTCGGCGAAGTCCTTTATGGAATTCAGTAATAGCTTCAGAGATTCTTCATTATAATCCTTAAAATATTCCGCCTGGGTGAGACCTGAGCAATTAAGAACTTCAAACAAAATGAAATTCAAATTTTCCTGGCTTAAGTATTCGTTCATCCTGATTTATTCTTACTTACAACTTACTCAGATTTTTTGAATTTCGGTAATAAAAAATCAGTACTGAGATATTTTTTCAGGAAGGGGAATTGTAATTCCGGATTGAAGGCAATCAGAAATGAATATGCAAATTATTTATTCGTTTCTAATTACGTTCACTGGATTGGATGATGCCGCATTATAAGTAATCAAACTGGAGGTTAAAACTCCAAGCAAAGCGATACTTATTACCGAAACCAGCACATCCCACACAGAAATTGATATCCGGTAAACAAAAACCTCAAGCCAATAATTTCCGATCCAAATGGCTAATGGAAGAGATATTGTAAATCCTGCAATTAGTATAAATGCAAATCTTCGGTTTATTAATAAAATTATGTGCAGGATAGGTGCCCCCAGAATTTTTTTGATAGCTATTTCTTTGGATTTCCGGCCTGCATCATGACTGACCAGACCTATTAAACCAAGTATAGCCAGAATAATTGCCACAATGGTGAATGATGCGACTATGTTCGCCATTTGTTCCTCTTTCTCCAATAGAGATTTGAAATTATCCTGCATTAGCCTGTAATCAAATAGCGCATAAAGGTTTTCAGAATCCCAATGATCGTTGAGTACACCAATTAAATCAGCGGTATCATCATTTTCGAATTTAATGTACGCTACATACGTTAACCCTTCAGGTCGCAACAGAAAAATTAACGGACTAATTGGTTTACTAAAACTTTGAAAATGAAAATCATCCACAATTCCGACTACCTGCAGGGTGTCGCCCCACATTATGATGAATTTCCCTTCGGGTTCATCAATATTCAATGCCCTGGCGGCGGTTTCATTTATAACAGTAGCCTTGTAGTCAGATCTAAGATCCGGGGAGAAGTTTCGTCCCCGTGCAATCTGTATTTCCAAGGTTGGAATGAAATCATGGCTGACACTGTTCCAGGCAACTTTGACAAAGGGTGAATTAGCTACTGTGGTCCTTATTTCAGCGTTACTCATATCACTAATATGGGTAAATTGTGAACCGCCAACGCCTTTAATGAATGAAAGAGATTTCGTTTTATTCATAAAATTACTCCATTCACCTTCTGTCATATTTGATGACCTTTTCACCTCAATTATTTGGGAAGTTTTGAATCCGGCATTTTTCGTGGTAAGAAAATTAAGCTGACGAAATAACAAAGTGGAGTTGGAAATAAGAATTGCAGTTAGAATTACCTGGAAAACAACCAGTAAATTCCGCATATTCAATGTCCTTGATCCACCAACCTGGATATTTCCTTTGGCAGATTGAACAATGTTGAAGTTCAGGAATTTGGAAGCAGGAAATACTGAGGTAATCAGACTTAAGAGAATCCAGCAAATTATGATTATCAGATAAAATCCAGGGTAACTGAAAGGACTCGAGATTAAGTCAGTGGCAGCTGGAAAAAGATCAAAAATGAATTTCAGGATTATCAATGAACCGACAATTGCCATAAACACCCAAATGGAAATTTCCAGTGCGAATCCTGCCAGCAAATTTCCGGCTGAAGAACCTAAAAGTTTCCGGACGGCAAATTCTTTTATTTTCCGCTTAGAAAACGAAGAGGAGATAGTAAGATTTATATAGTTTATTACGCTGATGGCCAAGATGAAAACCCCAACTATACCCACCAGAATGGTATAATTTTGGTTACCACCGGCAGAAATTTCAAATTCATTTTTGGCATTGAAGTAAATTTTGTCAATGCGTTGAACAGGATTGTCCAGCCGGAAAGATTCGGAAGGTTCATACTCAGCTCCGTAAAATTCCTTCTTAATGGGCCCCAATGCTGCATTTACCGATTGCTGTAATTCTTCAGCGTCAATTTGGTTCAGTGTTTTGAAGAAAACGTAGAACATATTTCCGCTCTTTCCGCTATAATAGAGATCCCATGGTTGATAACTTTTTCCTGAAATAACGAAATCAAATTTTATATAAGAATTAGCTGGGAAATCTTTAACAACCCCGGTTATTACGAGTGGAGTCTTTCCATCAATCTCTTGAATTTCTATCTCCCTGCCAACAGCATCTTCCTTACCGAAAAAAGCTTTTGCCAGTGATTGAGTGATTACGATTGAATTGGGTTGACGAATCGCAGAGTACAGGTCACCATACAAAAAATTGAAATTAAATACTTCAAAAAAATCTTCATCAACATAAAATCCATTACTATTGGTGAATGACAAATCTCCCGAGTAAAATACCTTTTCTGACTGGACTTTTATGAAAGCAGTTGAGTGATCCAAGTTCGGTAATTTGTCTTCCAATTCACTATCCATAATCCCATGATTCAATGCCCAGTTAGCTTCATTCCCTTTTAATACATAATGAGTAGTGATGCGGTATATTTTTTTATAATCAGGAAGAAATGTATCATGGCTTAATTCAGTCCATACAAATAATCCTAATACGATGACTGAAAAAATTCCAACGGAAAGTCCCGTTAAATTCAGCGCTGAAATATTATCAAGGCGATAAATATTCCGGAGTGCAATTCTTATTGATCTCATCAGATTTATTGGGTTACAGTTCGATTACAGTCAGAAACAATTTTCAATATATTCTTTTAATGAAATGGTTTGAATTAGCAACCCAATAAGTATGCCAGGCCACAATTCTCTTTTCCGGAGTATTTTGGTGTCCGAAATCAGAAAAGAATATCCGCGGATGAACATATCACCGGAAGGTCAGCGGGAAATCTAAATCCCCCGGAGAATATATTTGTGTACCGGAAAATTTTGTAATTTTCATTGCCAGACATCATCACCATGAAAAAATTCCCATGTTTACTTCTTATTCCCTTTCTTACGCTAAGCTCCTGCTTCAAAGAACCCAGCGCTGAGCTCATCATTATCAATGGCAAAGTTTACACATTCCAATGGCCTGACCCTGACCTGGATGGAAACCCGTCTCCGGGCGCACCTTTTGCCAACGGGGCCTGGCATCCTGAAGCGCAAGCGATCGCCATTACGGGTAAACTTATTTCTAACATTGGAACTACTGCAGAAATCCAAAAACTTGCCGGAGAGAACACGGAGATCATCGATGCTGAGGGAGGCACAATAATTCCAGGACTGGTAGACAGCCACACTCATGTTATAAACCTGGGACAGAATCTCGAATTGGTTGATCTTACGGGAGTAGAAACCGAAGCGGCGGCCGTAGCCCTAATTGTTGAAACGTCTAAAAATATTCCCGCGGGTGAATGGATCATTGGCAAGGGATGGGATGAAGGTGCCTGGGCATCCCAATATCCGGACAAGAAAATGCTGAGCGAAATGGTGCCGAAGCATCCTGTGCTGATGCTTAGTTTGCACAGCTTCGCTTCCTGGGCAAATCAAATGGCATTGGACAACGCCGGAATTACAAAGGATACTCCATCGCCACCAGGAGGAGAAGTGGTGAAAGATGAAAACAACGAACCCACCGGGCTATTCCTAAACAAAGGTTCGGATATTATTGAAGCTGCAATTCCTCAACCTGCTAATCAGCAGCTAAAAGAATATTTTCTTGCGGGCCTAATCGAAATGGCTGAATCCGGCTATGTGGCCATTCATGAAGCCGGGGTGAATAGAAAATTACTCACCGCGATTATGGAACTGGATAAAGAGGGGAAACTACCTATACGGGTTTATGCGATGTTGAGTGGAGATGACGAAGATTTACTCAGTGAATGGAAACAACGAGGGCCTTACGAATCAGCTTCAGGAATGCTGATAATTAATTCAGTGAAAGCTTTCTATGACGGCGCCCTGGGTTCAAGGGGAGCCAAATTGCTGGAAGATTATTCTGACATGCCCGGTCACAAAGGAACCAGCGGTTTGGATTACCGGTTTAAACCGGATATCCTGGCAGAAATGAGTACGGCAGGATTCCAGCTGTGTATCCATGCGATTGGTGATGCGGGAAACAGACAAACTCTTGATTTCCTGGAGGTGTTAATCGAAGCAAATCCTGAAATAAAAAACTTGAGAAACCGGATTGAACATGCACAAGTGCTGCATGCGGAAGATTTTCAAAGATTGGCGGAGCTAAATATCATTGCATCCATGCAGCCTTCCCACGCGGTGGAAGATATGGTGTGGGCAGAGGATAGAGTCGGACATGAACGCATAACGGGAGCGTATGCCTGGCGCACATTGAGGAAGCAGGGAACACATATCATTTTCAATTCCGATCTAACCGGAACCGATCACAATATTTTCTATGGACTGCATTCATCAATCACCCGGCAAAATAAATCCTTTGAACCTGAAGGTGGCTGGCATCCGGAAGAAGCGCTCAGACCCGAAGAAGCTTTGCGTGCTTTCACAACCTGGGCTGCCTGGTCTGTATTCCGGGAAGACAGCACCGGAATTTTAGCTCCTGGAAAATGGGCTGATATCTCTGTGCTTACAATTGATCCTTTTCAAACTGGAAATTCGGATCCTTCGGCATTATTAAGTGGTGAAGTTTATGCTACTATAGTAAATGGGGAAATAGTTTTCCGCAAGAAGTAATCCTTTCATTTTTTATTTTAATACCAACTAAAATCAGAATTGTCAAAATGACTATTACCGGTTAGTAACTAAAAGTTGCAAAAATTAAACAGGTTCCTTACCTTTTCTTTTCTTAATCAGAACCAACACATATGGATAAGCGATCTTTCATCAAAAGTCTTGCTTTGCTGGGCTTTGGTGCAACTTCATCTCTAAAAGTGCTGGCCAATCTTACCGAAAGTGTAAGTCACATTCCGGCAGAAAAATTGGCTTCGGATGAAGATTTTTGGGCAAAAATCAGAAGTGCCTACAAACTTAGACCTGATTATATCAACCTGGAGAATGGCTATTATTGCTTTCTTCCGGAGGAAACTCTCGAAAATTTCATCAGGCATGTTCGCGAAGTAAATTATCAGGGTTCCTATTATATGCGTACCGTGCAGTGGGATAATAAAAATGCCATGGCGACCAAGCTTGCCACGCTCCATAATTGTGAACCCGATGAGCTCATCCTCACCCGGAATACTACGGAATCCCTTGATATGGTAATTGGCGGTCTTGACTGGAACGCCGGAGATGAAGCGGTAATGGCTGAACAGGATTATGGAGCCATGCTGAACATGTTTAAGCAAGTGGCCAAACGATACGGCGTTGTAAACAAAATTGTTTCGGTACCCAACCATCCCAAATCAGATGAGGAAATTGTTCAGTTATATGAATCTGTCATTACATCAAAAACAAAACTTCTGATGGTTTGTCACATCATAAACATTACCGGACATATTCTTCCTGTAAGAAAAATTTGTGACATGGCTCATAGCAAAGGAGTGAGTGTAATGGTTGACGGCGCTCATGCTTTTGGTCACTTTACTTTTTCAATGAAAGATCTGGATTGCGATTTTTATGGGTCAAGTCTTCATAAATGGCTGAGTGTGCCGCTCGGTGCGGGAATTTTGTATGCTAAGAAATCTGCTATACCAAAGGTTTGGCCTCTTCTTGCCGAGGGAGAAAGAGAACCGGATGACATCAGCCGGCTGAATCATATAGGTACTCATCCCGTTCATACGGATCTGGCAGTTGCAAATGCCATCGACTTTCATAATATGATTGGACCGAAGCGTAAAGAAGAACGATTGCGGTATTTGCAAACTTACTGGACCAGCAAAGTCCGGGATATCCCGGGAGTGGTTGTAAATACTCCCAGGGATCCTGCAAGGTATTGCGGCATTGGCAATGTGGGTGTTGAAGGAATGAAACCAAAAGATTTTGCAGATACCCTGATGGAAAAATATAAGATATATACAGTGGCAATAGATGGTGCCGGAGTTCATGGCTGCAGGATCTCACCAAATGTGTATACTACTCCAAAAGAACTGGACGTGCTGGTAAAAGCCTGCATGGAGTTAGCGAAGTCTTAAAATATTTTTTTTTTGCAAACATACAATCGCCATGAAGTTCTTTGATCATTCTGTCTCCAATTCCCTTCAGTATATCACACTCATACTTGAAGTAGCCGGCATTACCCTTGCCTTTATCGAAATTAAATCACCCCGTACCGCTGATAAAATTGAAAAAGCCATCCGTGGCATTCAGAAATTTACAGAGCGAGCCTCTTACAAAGTTACCCGCAGTCACGCCGGTCAAACTCTTATTACACTCTTTATAATCTTATTATTTGCTGCAGTCGTACCCACCATTTGGGGGTTATTTACCTTGCCCTGGTATTTGTGGCTGCTATTTGGAATTGTAGGAGGGATTTTCGGGATAATTCTTGGACTGCATCTCACTGTTGATTTCATCAACTCTCTCAATAAATTCTCTAATGGTAAAGCTATTGGCGCATTGGGCATTTGTCTGGCCAGCCTCGGTATGGTTGGCGAAGTGTATCAAATCCTATTTATCTGGTTTGAATAATCCAAAATCCCATTAATTGGGGGATAATGAATAAAATTTGGATGACAATGCAATTTCTTACAACCCACAAATGGTGCATTGTTTGTAGATTTGAGCTTATTCTGATTCCAAATGTTTTACCAAAAGATAGTTATCACAATACTACTTCTTGTTCCATTTCCGGGGTATAGTCAAAGCAATAATTCATCACTTAGTTTTATTGAAAACAAGGGTCAATGGGATACCAACTATGACTTTGGCAGTTGGTTTTCCGGTGGAAAACTGCTTGTTAATTCTTCCGGATTCATCATTACCTTGTTTGATGCGGAAGCCATCGGGAATTATCATCTGATGTCGCACGGATTAATCTCAGAATCAGATGAAAGGTATGTTTGCAATGACAACATTCAGGGACACAATTTGCAGCTCTCATTTGCAGGTTCAAATCCCCATTCCAAATTCATTGCCAAACAAAAGAAGTCCGCTTACTATAATTTTTTTCTGGGTAAGGATAAGTCCAATTGGGTCAGTAAAGCGTTTGCCTATGAGACTTTATTATATTCTGAAATTTATGAAGGAATTGATTTGCAAATTTCATCAGTCAATAAGAATCTAAAATATGATTTCATTATTGAACCCTGCGGAGATCCCAACCAAATTATTATTGAGTACAAAGGCTCTGATTTAATCGGATTGGAAAATGGTGACCTTATGATTCAGACTTCCCTCGGTAGAGTTGTAGAAATGAAACCTATTGCTTTCCAAATAAGGGGTGAACAGAAAATTAATGTTCCGGTTTTATACCAAATTGAAAATCAAAAAGTAAAGTTCGACTTTCCTGAAGGTTATGATGACTCAATGGGACTTATAATTGATCCGCTCCTCATCTTTTCAACTTACTCTGGTTCGATGGCGGACAATTGGGGTAGTTCTGCTACTCCTGGCGAGAAAGGAACATTATACTCCTCCGGAGTTACAAATCATTTCGTTGGAAGTACTTTCAGCGGAACATTCCCGGCCACACCCGGTGCTTTTCAGACCACTTATGGAGGAATATACGATGTATCCATTTTAAAGTACGATTCACTGGGGCAAAATCTTTTGTATGCAAGTTACCTGGGCGGTAGCGACAATGACAGTCCACACTCACTAATTATGGATAAGGATGAAAATCTTATTGTTTTTGGAACTACAGGCTCCATTGACTTTCCTACAACATTTGGTGTAATAAGTCAGAATTATAGCGGAGGATCTGTCTTTGGCAACGATGTAATCAATTACAATAATGGTTCTGACATCTTCATAGCCAAAATTAGCAAAGACGGTTCAACGCTGATTAAGTCAACATACCTTGGCGGTGGCGGCAATGATGGACTCAACAACACCGGCGGACCGTTGACGAAAAATTACGGCGATGAAAACCGGGGTGACATTATCACCGATGATGCAGGAAATATTTACATTTCTTCGGTAACCTGGTCGCCTAACTTTCCAGTGGTTAATAGTTTCTCCACTTCTTTTCACGGAGGTGGCACCGACGCCATCGTGGCGAAGATTTCACCGGACCTTTCTACTGTTGTGTGGGCCGGTTATTTGGGTGGTTCCGGCTACGACGCCTCCCATACTATTAAAATAAATCAGGAGGGAAATATTGTGGTTGCCGGAGGAACCACGAGTACAGATTTCCCAGTAAGTGCCGGAGCATACCAGTCGTCTTATGGAGGTTCTGCTGACGGCTGGATTAGCGTCATTTCCTCTGATGGGCTAAACATCCTAAACTCTACCTATACCGGCAGTGCCAATTTTGACCAGGTGTATATCATAGATCTTAATGAAGATGATGAAGTTTATCTTTTCGGGCAGACTACCGGCAACATACCCGTTACTCCCGGCCGGTATAGCAATCCAAACAGCGGCCAGTTTGTGCAAAAACTTTCGGCTGATTTGTCAACCTTAATATGGTCTACCGTCGTTGGGTCAGGCACACAAATTCCAAACATCTCTCCCACCGCATTTCTGGTAAACGATTGCAACAATCTCTTTCTTGCAGGTTGGGGCGGTTTAGTAAATTCTTCGCGCTTTGGATGGGATAGTGACACCCGCGGATTGCCAATTTCCGCTGATGCCTTTCAAAAGAATACCCAGGGTTCAGATTTTTATTTCATGGTGCTCAATGAGGAAGCGACCCAGTTCTTGTACGGCACCTACCTGGGCGGAACCTCCTCTTCGGTGCATGTGGATGGTGGCACCAGCAGGTTTGATAAGCGTGGAATTGTTTACCACGCCGTTTGTTCCGGATGTTTCACGGCATCATCTGACTTCCCTACCACGCCCGGTGCATATTCCGCAACCAACAATAGCATCAATTGCAATAACGCGGCATTCAAATTCGATCTTTCATTACTAAAAGCACAGTTTCGTACTAATACCCTCGACTTTAAATCGCCAAATGTAAGTGCATTGTGCTACCCCAACGCCATTGTATTTGAGAACTTAAGTATCGGAGGCGAAATTTTTGAATGGGATCTGGGTGATGGCACCCAAATTTTTAAGACTGACACAACAGCCATAGCACATCAGTATCAACAACCCGGATCGTATAAAGTGCAGTTGAAGTCTGTCGATCAAAACACTTGCATTGGAGTGGATTCAGTAACCAAAATAATTAATATCTACGGAAGAGATTCGCAAGTCCAGGAGGATGATGAAATCTGTTACAATACCGAGTATCAGTTGATGGCTTCCGGCGGTATTGCATATTCCTGGTCTGATCAAACCGGCGCAATATTTTCTAACCAGGCCAATCCCGTTGTAATGCTGACACAAACCGGTCAATTTTATGTAGACATCCTCGAAAGCACCGGATGCTTTTATTCCGATACGGTGACCATCGAAGTATTGGAGCCAATTATTCCCGATTTTGATTTGATTATGAAGAACAATTGCTTTGAACGGCCGGTGATTGAATTAATAGATAAATCGGTTTATTCGGTGGGAGATACCGTTTATTTTGACTTTGGGGACGGACAAACTTCTGATTTGGATCAGGTTACTCATTCTTATGATCAAGATGGGTTTTATACTGTGAAAGCAATTGGAAAAGGCAAACTATGTTCGTATGAGAAAATAATTCAGGTACCCATATTTACCCTCTCGGTACCCAATGTAATCACTCCCGGAATTGAAGACGGAAAGAATGATTATCTGCTGGTGCAATTTGGCGATGGTTCTGAAACCGCAAATGCTATTGGTCTCCAGGCTAGTTTGACTGTGATTAATCGCTGGGGCAAGGTAGTATTTGAAACGAATAACTACCAAAATAATTGGAAAGCTGAAAACAGTCCTGCGGGCGTGTATTACTTCGTGGTGGTGATGGACGGATACGCGGAATGTACGGGCTGGGTGGAGGTAATAAAGTGAAGCTCTTGAATGGATAGTTGTAGTGTCTTAGTTTAAAATACCTTGAAATTAGACCCTGAAATTTTTTCATTATTCAAACTATGACTCAACAACATTATTAAATTTGCGTAAAAAAATTATCATCCTATCATCCATGGTCTGTCCCCCGACAGACCATTTCTCATTTTATTTTTGGCCGCGATGAAGAAACTGCTCATCCATGGCTCTATTCTTTTTCTTAACTGGAGCGTTTTGAAATAGAATTCGACAGTGATGGCATGACCGGCTTTTCTCAGGATCTAAAGAAATACCTTGAAATGTAGATCTCCTAAATTTTTTTCATTATTCAAACAATGACACAACAACATTATTAAATTTGCAGGCAAACCAAACTAGTCATGGGCAAAAAATACCCCCAATCAGCATTTACCAGTCTCGTCGTATTAAATTTCGTTGTAGGGTTCAGTTGGATTGCCTATCATAATTACCAGCCTAAATTGCTGGATGCATTTGAGTTGAATACTGTGGGTGAATTCCTTTTTTATGCCCAGTGGCTGATCCTCTTTGCCGTTCCCGGACTTGCCGGCAAACTTTCCGATAACATGCTGAGGCGTAGAAATAAGTATCTCATTATTTATGTTACAGGTATTACTGTGGCTGCTATGACTTTCATGTCAGTAGCATTAGGTGTTGGCATTATTAATCTACTGAGTTTGCGACCGCTGGTACCATTTCTTGTAATTGTTTGGCTGATTTCCATGAACATGTTTGTAGCACCAGCCAACGCATTATTAAAAAATATAGCCGAACAGGATCGCCTTCCGAAGCTGATGGCAATTCTGATCATTGGAACAGAAGGTGTATATGCCCTTGAGCCTGTGATCATTCCACTTATAGAAGGGATGGGAGCAGTGTTAACTTTTATTGCCGGAGGTTTGCTCGTAACATTTGCAGGTATTTGGTTCCAGCGACAGCTAAAAAAGAATCCTGAAATCATGAGCGTAGACTATGAAGAAAAGCCCGACCATAAACCTCTGGTTTTTGTGGCGGCATCAATTGCATTCGGCTCTGTTTTCGCTTTTATTATAGCTGTGCTTCCATCGTTAATCGGTGCCAGGCTTAATGTAGATGGAAGCACAACTGTCGCCGCCATGCTTGGGTTTTCTACCTTAATTGCCTGGCCGGTATCTCGGTTATCCACTAAATTTTCCCTTCAAACATTAGCCGGCACCGGGTGGGTAATGGGAGGTGTTTCTGTCCTTGCACTCTTAATTATTTCAAACGAAAGCATCGTTTATATGGCCCTTATCATTTTAGGATTGTCCTGCAGTGTGCTCTCGGTTACTACATTCCCACTTGCTCTGAAGAACATTCCAGCAAGAAATCTTGCACTGGGCACAGGCATATTTCTTGGAATTGCTGAGGGTTTTGAAGGCTTTTATCAGTGGTTGTTGCAGTAATAATTGCTTAACTTAACTAATGTAATCTTTGTAATCTCATGTGAGACCCGTCCATTCAATCCGAGTCTTTGAATCGTTCCCACCGACTAGCCATCCATAGCCTTTCCCCCGACAGGCCATTCAATTTGAGTCTCTCATCCGACAGGCCATTCCATCCAAGCTTTCAATCTGAGTCTATGTTTCGTCCCCCAAATCTCTCATGCATGGACTGTCCCCCTACAGGCCATCCCCATCCATGGCCTGTCCCCCTACAGGCCATTCAAGCTGATTTTCCCATCCCCATCTCATCCATGGCCTGTCCCCTGACAGGCCATTCAAGACGAAGATTTCTAATATTGAATAAATTAATAATTCTCGCATCCTTTATAAGGATTTTAAAATTCCATTACTATACAAATAATAAGTAATATTCATTAATATTCGCAAATGTTTCATTAAGTCTTTAGTCTGATGGTTCTTTCACTTAGGAGTTTTGTTCTTGGTTTCACTGGCTCTTATTCGGTTTGCACTCTCCTATCAGACCAGTTTTTAATCGATCACATTCACGGTGATTTTCTACCCATCTTTAATAAGTAAATTCAAGAATGTCAAAAGGCGCACCCTTTCGTAACTCCAGAATGAAATTGAATGAAGTTTATTTCTGGACAAATACCATTAAAGATTGGAAGCATTTGCTAAAGAAGAGTAAATATGAACATCTAATTATTGAGCAACTTCAGTGGTTGAAGAATAGGAATAAGATTCTCATATATGGCTTTGTGGTGATGCCAAACCATTTGCACTTGCTTTGGGAAATGCTCGAGATGAATGGGAAAGAAATGCCACATGCCTCATTTAACAAATGGACAAGCAGCAGATTTCTGAAAGATCTCAGAATTAATAATAAGAAAAAAATACCAGACTTTGTTGAAAAGACCAGTGAACGAAATCATCGGTTTTGGCAAAGAGACCCGCTTGCAATTCAAATTGATGATAGAGTTAAGTTGGAACAAAAGCTAGACTATATTCATTTGAATCCTTTGCAGGATCATTGGAACTTGGCGACAAAGCCGGAAGAATATCCATGGTCATCAGCAAAATTTTATGAAAAGGGAATAGATGATTTTGGCATTCTTACTCATTACATGGATAAGTTTTGATTGCTCCCATCCATGGCCTGTCCCCCCGACAGGCCATTCAAGAATTCCTATTCTCGCATTTTTCCAAACTTCTCATCCATGGCCTGTCCCCCGACAGGCCATTCAAGCTGATTTTCCCATCCCCATCTCATCCAGGCCATCCAATCCGGTCGTTTGATTGCTCCCAGATGGTCTGTCAGGGGACAGACCATGGATCGGGGGCCATTCAATCTGAAATCTTCCCATCCATGGCCAGTCCCCCGACAGGCCATTTTAGAATTCCTATTCCCGCATTTTTCCAAACTTCACACCTTTGGTACGGCCATTTGATACGTTAAATCCCAACACCTTACCATTACTATCACGTTCAAATTTCAGTTCATTTATGAAGTAAACACTCCCTGAAAAAGAATCTTCCTCAGCAGGCGTCAGCGAAATATCTTCCATCAAAAGGTGTCTTGCTACCAGTATCGAATCTTTAACCGAAATTTCGTACATAGTCTCTAATTCTTCACTAAAGAACTTTCCGGCAAATTCTGCTAACTGCTCTGGCGTTGGATCATACGGCGGAAGTCTGGTCATCGTATTTTCACCACCCTGAATATGAGTTGCGGAACTGACTATTCCCTCTTCATCCCTGTAAAATACAACACTTGCTTCAATTCCTTCATATGCAAAGGAAGAGTCGTTTTTCGCTTTCATTTTTAGCCTGTTTTGGCCCATGGCCTGAGCAAAAAAACCGTCATCTTCCAGTATATAGGTTATGATTAAGCCGGAGTTATCAAACTTGTATTTTCCAGCGTAGGTTTCCAATAATTCCCTGCTCACCTCAACCTCACCAGAATCCAACTGTGTTTCCCCAGCTTTATCAAAATAATCACCAAAGAATAAGTCTGCAATTTTTGTTGAAACGTTCAGCGGAAATGAAGCATTATTACTTGCAATTGCAAGTCCCGCGTCTATTTCCGGGTAATAAATCAAAATTGCCCGGTGAGCAATGTCACCACCGGTGTGCTGAAATCTTTTTTGGCCCCTGTACTCGCCCACGCCAATACCCAATGCATAGTCCAAAGTATCTCCTTTGGTCGTAATTCCACGGGTAGTCAGTTTAGTAATTAATTCCAACCCTCCTATCTTACCGGTTTTGAAGTTTTGAAGCCATTTCCCAAAATCTTCAATAGTAGTATAAATGGACCCTGCGCCATAGGCTGCAAACAAATCTCCAACTTCACCATATCCATAATCCTGATTTTGATACCCCATTGAACTTTTAGGAATAATTTCCCGAGGATCTGTTCGTACCTGAGTATTATTCATTTCCAAAGGTTCGAAAATATTTTGACGCATAAACTCCGGGAAACTAATTCCACTTACCCTTGCCACTGTTTCGGCCAAAAGTATGTATCCGGTATTATTGTAGTTAAATTCTGAACCCGGTTCAACTTGCAAAGAAGGCTGTTTGTTAACCAGGTTTATTGCCTCATCCCTTTGCAAAAAACTTTCACCATCCCAACCGATTATCGGCAACGTGTTATAAATCTCCCGGTATCCGCTCATATGGTTCAATAAGTTTCGAATCGTAATCGAGTGGCCAAAATCTTTCAATTCAGGTATGTGCTTTCTGACATCATCATCAAGAGAAAGTTTCCCTTCCTGCTCCAACAGCAAAATTGCAGTTGCTGTAAATTGTTTTGAAACTGAACCGATATTGGTTGGGGTTACTGAAGTGAATGGTATATTATAAGTAAGGTTTGCAGAACCAAATCCCTTTTTATAGACCAGAGCTCCATCGTGGTAAACGCCTACCGCGGCTCCCGGCACTTCCGGGTCATCAAATGGAGCCAATAACTGCCCAACGCGTTCTTCAGGAACTTCAGCAATGGCCTCTATCCTTTTTATGACAATCGAATAATTGCCGGAGTCTTCTTTAAAAGGCGCCACTTCAATTACATGAAGTCCTGCTTCACCGGTATCAAAAAAGAATACTTCATGACCACTGGCGGGGCCGTCAAATTTTACCAATTCTTTTCCTGATGGAGAGAGAATTTTCAAGGCAGCATCCACACTCAACTGATCCACGATACCATATACATAAGTGCCCGAATCCAGGTTTATTTTATAGGATTGAGGAGTTTTTACTTCAAGGGTTCCATTTACCATTTGGTATGGTCTTAAATCTGACCCTTCTTCCAGAAATCCTTCTATTTCTCTTTCCCTTTGCTGGGTACAAGCAGCAAGCAACATTGCGAATATTATTGTAAGACGAGCATTCATTGAATTCGATTGGTTTTGTGAATTGATAAATTTATCGAAACTTCTTTAATTTAAAAGCAATTAAGGCCTTAATGTGGTTTGTGATTTAAAAGATTATTGTGCCATTTAAATAATAGTTTCCACTTTCCAATTTACTTTTACGTTAATTAATTCTGAACTTGAATTAGTGTACGCTTTTCATCTGAATCAGGCTGTGATAAAATTTTGTGATAACTAATTTTTTCTTGCAAAATAATTCATGACCGGGAGGTTTGAAATCAGGAATAGATTAAAAGTAAAGGTGAAAAGAATAAGCAAACAGACGAAATTATGAAAAAGATATTCACACTCGTATTAATACTAATAGTCTTAAGCGCAAAAGCATCAATTGATAATTATACATATATTATTAATCTAACAAAGGTTGTCAACGACCGGGTGCAGGTAGAATTAAGAGTTCCTCAAATAACATCCGATACAGTTATCTTCTATATGCCTAAAATCATCCCGGGAACTTACCAGGTTTCTGACTACGGAAGATTTGTATCGGATTTCAAAGCACTGGATAATAAAGGAAAGGAATTAGCGGTTCTAAGAACTGATGACAACACCTTTGTAATCCCGGACGCATCAAAAATTGATTTGATATCCTATTGGATAGATGACACGTATGACGCAGATATGGGAGAGATCGTTATCGATCCCATGGGTGGTACCAACATTGAAAAAGATAAAAATTTTGTTATAAATACCGGCGGGTTTTTTGGTTACCTGGATGGAAAGGAAGATTTACCCATTGAACTGCAGGTTGTGCGTTCCGCAGATTTCTATGGTTCCACCGGATTGATCGTTGACAAAAGCGGCATCAATCCAAAGAGTGATAAACAATTCAAAAAATACCCAGCCAATTCAAGGATAGACATTTTTAAACTGGACGATTATCATCACCTGATAGATTCACCTCTCATGTATAACAGACCAGATACGACCTCTGTTTTTATTGAAAATACACAGATTTTGATTTCCGTTTATTCACTGGGAAACAATGTTCAGTCTCAATTTGTTGCAGAAACCATGAGAAAGTTATTACTGGCCCAAAAAGAATATCTTGGAGGGAAACTCCCTGTAGATAAATATGCCTTCTTATTTTACTTTGAAGATTTGATGAAGATTGCTGATGTCCAGGGAGCTTTAGAGCATAGTTACTCTTCGTATTATTACCTCCCGGATGTTGATCAGAATAGCATGGAGCAAACTCTGCGTGACATTGCCGCCCATGAATTTTTTCATATTGTAACTCCACTTGGCATTCATTCAGAGGAAATTGAGTTCTTCGATTTTAATCATCCAAAAATGTCAAGGCATCTTTGGCTTTATGAGGGAGTAACTGAATACTTCGCAGGGCATGTTCAATTAAAATATGAAATGGTTTCACTTGAGGATTATCTTGAGATGATTCGACTCAAATTAATTTATTCAACCGGCGAATTTGATGATAATCTGCCTTTTACAGACTTAAGTCAATATACACTCGACAAATATCCCGACCAGTACCAAAATGTTTATCAGAAAGGCGCATTAATAGGACTTTGCCTCGATATAAAACTTCTTGAACTATCGGAAGGCAAATATGGGTTGCAAAATTTGCTTGCTGATTTGACAGAAAAATTCGGGAAGAACAAACCATTCAAAGACGAAGAGTTATTTACAATTATTGAAGAATTAACTTACCCTCAGGTTGGAGAATTTCTGAAATCATACGTAAGTGGCACACTATCTCTTCCTTACACTGAAATCTTTAACCTGGTTGGAATTAACCATCATCCATATCAGCAGACGAAAACTTTTACATTGGGTAATTTCGGAATAACCCTCGAAGGCACTAGCCTCGTGGTAGAGGACATTAGCAATCTCAACGAATTCGGGAAGAACCTGGGTTATCAGAAAGGAGATGTCTTATATAAATTCCAGGGTACCCATGTGCCGGAAAACCCATACCAAATATCAACATATATAGACAATATTCTGTCCTCCATGATTGAGGGAGAAGAGTTTTCAGTAACAGTGTTGAGAAAAGACGAAAAAGGCAAACAGGCAGAAGTCGAATTAAAAGCAGAGGCCATGAAATTTGATGCCTACGCTGTTCATGTATTAGAAATTAATCAAAATCCAAGCGAAAAACAGCTGAAACTGCGTCAGAACTGGATTCTTCCCTGATTCATCTCTTATCTACCCAATCATCCATTTTCATTTTCCTTAAATTAATAGGTAGATTTTGATCAATTTGTAACATAATATAATTTGATTCGTCATATGGATGATATGAGTGTTGAAGCTTTCCAGGCAAAGGTTCTTCCGGTGAAGAATAAGTTGTACAGATTTGCTATAAAATTGCTTCAGAGTGAGGAAGATGCCAAGGACGTTGTGCAGGAGGTATTAATAAAGGTTTGGAATAAAAGAGAAGAGCTCGGACATTTAAAGAGTTTCGAAGCATGGTGCATGACAGTAACCAGGAATCTTTCCATAGACAAGCTAAAATCAAAACACAACAGATCAAGGTCTTTTCCGGAAGGGTTTGAGGTGGAGGAAAAAAGGAAAGGCCCGCATGAAAGTCTTGAAATAGATGATGCAATGAAAAGAGTAAATCAATTTATCCAGGAGCTGCCTGAAAAACAGAAGCAAATTATTACGCTTCGCGATATAGAGGGTTATACCTACAACGAAATCAGTGAAATTCTGGACATTGATCTCAACCAGGTTAAAGTGAATCTGTTTCGGGCAAGGAAAAGTATTAAAGAGAACCTACTTAACATTAATTCATATGGACTCTAAAAGAATTGAAACGTTACTGGACCGGTACTGGTCCTGTGTTTCTACACTGGAAGAGGAAG
>DASWHX010000120.1:0-28491 GCA_036397995.1 Cyclobacteriaceae bacterium | reverse complement strand
TCGAATATCCAATGGCGTTAAGCTGAAAGCTTCCAGCTTATCAGGATTAAGGATAATGCGCATAGCATATTTTCTTTCACCCCAAACACGAATACTGCTGACTCCCGGAATGGTTTGAAGCCTTTCTTTAAACACATTATTACCAAGTTCGGTTAGTTCTAATAGCGTTCTTTTGTCACTTTGCACGGTAAGGGAAAAAATAGTTTGCGCATCTGCATCTGCTTTCGATACTACCGGAGGATTAGCATCAGGAGGCAGACTTCGAACTGCCTGGGACACTTTGTCTCTCACATCATTGGCGGCATCTTCAATGTCAACATCAGTTTCGAACTCAATTGTTACAGAACTTCTTCCATCACTGCTGGTTGAACGAAGCGACTTTATTCCCGCAACACTGTTAATTGCTTCCTCTAAGGGCTCAGTAATCTGAGATTCAATAATTCCGGCATTCGCCCCGGTATAGCTGGTGCTAACCGTAACAACGGGTGGATCTACGCTGGGATATTCCCTGACACCAAGAGAATACATACCAACAAAACCAAATAACACGATGGTGATAGCAAACACAGTTGCCAGCACAGGTCGTTTAATGCTTAATTCTGATAGGGTCATAGAGTTACCGGTTTAACAAATTCTGTTATCTCAACCTGAGTTAAATCCTTTACCTGAAGCAAACCGGTTGTTAAAACAGTATCACCCGGACTTAGGCCGGATAAGATTTGAACTTCAGTATCAGTTCGTGATCCAAGTAAGACTTCAGTTCTCATGGCCCTGCCATTTCTATAAATAAACAATGTTTGGGCATTCAAATCAGGAATAATAACATCTGTGGGAACAACCAGAGCTTCATTATCAACATTAAGTGCTACCTGCACTTCGGCAAAGTCACCGGGAATGAATCCACGGTTATTATTTTGGATGATGGCTCGCACCTGTGCAGTTCTTGAAGTAGCGTTTACAAAAGGACTAATGGCATAAACTTCAGCTTCCAGGGTATCTGATGAAGATATTACTTTTATTTTCTTTCCAACCTTAACCTCATCCAGATATCGGCTCGCAAGATTAAAATCTACCTTAAGTTTTTGAGTCTGAACAAGTTGGGTTATCGTTTGCCCTTGTGACAAGTAAGAGCCCATACTGAAATTTCTCATCCCGACTCTGCCATCAAATGGAGCCCTTATATTCGCAAGATTCACAGAAACTGTAAGCTCATCCATGCTTGATTTAATTCCATCTACAACTGCCTGGGATTGCTCTACTTCCTCTTCGCTGACTCCTTCAACTTTTAGCAATTCCTTCTTTCTTCTCAGATCACTGAGAGATGCTTCAAGCTGAACTTTCAATCCCTTTATTTGAGCGTTAAGAGTACGGTCATCAAGCCTAACCAGCAAATCACCCTGCTTTACATTCTGTGCTTCCTGAAAGTAAATACCCAATACTGTTCCTGAAACCGGAGCCCGCAATTCAACTTCTTCAAAAGCAAGCAGATTAGCAGTCGCTGTAAATTTATTTTCAAAACGTCGTGGTTTTGCCACTATAGCTTCAACCTGAAGTAAAGACCTGCTAATAGGTACTGCTTGTTGTTTTCCCTCCTGACATGAAGTTCCAGGAAACAATATGCCAAGCATTCCGGTCACTAAAAGTAATTTCTTATTCATCTCTCAAAAACCAGGTTTTTCTTTTTTTCAGCTCTAATAATAAAATCCGGATCCGGCATCTTATCTACCACCGTTAATAATTTTTTTAATCCGGTTTCAAATTCTTTAAATTCTTTTTTTTGAAAATTATTAAACAGAATGTTATTTGTATCTCTTATCGCCACAGAGATAATTGGAGCTAATTTTTTGCTTTTTTCCGATGCCGCAAGAAAAGATTCGCGCTTGTCTTGTTGATTCATTTTCTTGAGTACCAGTCCCTGGGCAATCAGGTAATTCACACATCGGAGCACAGAGACTTTATCTTTACTTAAATGACGGCCCAATTGTTTCTGGGTTATTTTACCAGAATTTTCAACAATGTATAGCAATGCGCCAAAATACCGGTCGAGTCCAAAAGGTTCGACCTTTCTGGAGAGGACATTTAAGTAAGCCTCCGCGATTCGGGCAAACAGCCGGCCATAAGCTATATTTTCTAATCCCATTGGGTGTTATCAAAATGGTTACAAATGTAACTATTGATTAAAAATGTTTCCCTTTACTATTATTTCAACGGTGGCGGGTAATTACAATGGGAGGAAATTTGATTCGATGATCGGTTTTTGAATTGCCCTTCTGAACCCAAAAAATGGTTGAGGAAGTTTCCCGCGATAATCTGCGAGAGGAAAAATTTTAAAATCTCCTGGATTGCTAATTTTCATGATAAGTTTATTCTTGTGGGACGTACGGGATTCGAACCTGTGACCTCTTGCCTGTCAAGCAAGCGCTCTAAACCAGCTGAGCTAACGCCCCCATTTCAATGTGCCAAGATCAATATGCAATTTATTCCATTTTCATTACGATTGAAAATTGACGATCTGCAATTGATACTACATCAATGACTTAAATCTCTCATGAAAAACCCTGTCCAATCCTTCCTGGTGATCCGGATGACTGATGGTAATCAATTCCTTGGCCCGCTCTTTAAGGGTCTTTCCGTATAAATGCGCTATGCCGTTTTCGGTAACTACATAATGTACGTGTGCGCGGGTGGTAACTACGCCTGCACCATCTTTCAGTTGTGGCACAATTCTCGTTTCACCACGCGAAGTAATAGAAGGTAAAGCAATGATTGCTTTACCACCTTGTGAAAGAGAGGCCCCCCGAATGAAATCCATTTGTCCGCCAACGCCGGAGTACATCCGGCTTCCAATACTGTCAGCGCAAACCTGACCGGTTAAATCAATTTCAATAGCGGAGTTTATTGCCGTGACTCGCGGGTTTTGTCTGATTATCTTAGTGTCATTTACATAAGAGCATTCCAGCAATGCCATTAACGGGTTATCATCCACAAAATCGTAAAGCTTTTTTGTCCCCATCACGAAGGTGGCAACAACCCGGCCTGGATATTTCACTTTATATTTTCCTGTGATGACGCCGCTTTCCACAAGTGGAATAATTCCATCGGAAAACATTTCCGTGTGTATGCCCAGGTCTTTATGCATTTTAAGCTGACCCAAAACCGCGTTAGGTATAGCCCCGATTCCCATTTGCAATGTTGCACCATCATCAATCAAACTTGCTACATGAATTCCAACTTTACGCGTTAATTCATCAATTACAGGCGGTCCATGTTCTACCAGCGGTTCATCATGTTCAATAATGAAATTCAATTTGCCGATATGGATCTGCGCATCACCATGTGTCCTGGGCATATAGTGATTTACCTGCGCTATTACAATCTCTGACATTTCGATTGCAGACCGGGTTGCATCAACAGAAGTTCCCAGGCTGCAAAATCCATGCTTGTCCGGCGGTGATACGGTGATTAGACTTACATCTATTCGAACGATTTCTTTTCGAATTAAATACGGTACTTCGGAAAGAAAAACCGGAATGTAACTGCCACGGCCCTCTTCTACCGCTTTCCTTACATTGGCTCCAATAAAAAAACAATTGGTGTGAAAAGATTTCTCCATGCCCGGGTCCGCGTATGGGGCAACACCTTCAGTATGCAATTGGTAGATTTGAACATCACGCAGCTCTGATGACCTGTCAGCCAGTGCTCTGATTAAATGCTGAGGTGCAGCGGCAACACTATGGATGAATATATGATTTCCGGATTGTACGCATGCAAGGGCTTCGGCGGCCGACTTTTTCATCCTTCAAAAATAGTTCAGAAAGACTAAACTCCCAGTGCCTGAACTTCTTTAACTTCCGGCACCATTTTTTTGAGTAGATTTTCAATGCCCGCTTTCAGCGTGACGGTTGATGACGGACATCCGCTGCAGCTTCCCTGCAAATTTACTTTTAGCACGCCTTCACCAAAGGATTCAAATTGAATAGCACCGCCATCCATTTCAACCGCGGGCTTTACATATTCATCAAGAACCTCTTTTATCCTGGCTACGGTATCAGAATCGGCAACTGTTTCGATTTCAGGTTGATATGGCTCCGGTTCTTTAGTCAGTAAAGGCTTATCTGATTCTAAGAATGATTTAATTTTTGATTTTAACTCATTTTGAATTTCAACCCATTCAATGTTTTCTTTTTTTGTAACGGTCACAAAATTGCTCATGTAGAAAACCCTATCCACATAATCCAGCGCGAACAACTCACGGGCGAGTGGGGCAAATTCCGCACTTTCAATATCCGGGAAATCATAACTCTTTCCCTCCTGAATGAGCATTTTATTTGCCACAAACTTTAATGAGTTTGGATTTGGGTTTGACTCCATATAAATACTCACTGGATCTTTTTCTTTCGCTTCAATCATTTCAACAGGATTAATTCTTTACAAAAATAAGGTATTTTTATTCATCATCAGCATTTAAGCGGGCTTCATCTATGCCAGTTGCCAGTTCTCCTTCGGAACTCGCAACTAAGGTGGCTACGGTGGCATCCCCGGTTACATTTACTACGGTTCTACACATATCAAGGGGTCGGTCAAGAGCAATGATTAGTGCGAGACCTTCCGGATCGACACCAATTGCACTTAGTACAATTACCAACATGATTAACCCCGCGCTGGGTACAGCGGCGGCACCTATGGAAGAAAGCGTTGCGGTAAGGACAATAACCAACTGATCTGCCAATTGCAAATCGTGCCCAAATGCCTGGGCGATAAAAACTGCAGACACTGCCTGGTGGATAGCCGTTCCATCCATGTTAACCGTGGCGCCTAACGGTAACACAAAACTACTCACCTCTTCCGATACACCTAATTTTTTTTCAACTCTTTCCATGGTTACCGGCAGGGTTGCCGCACTTGAACTGGTGGAAAATGCCAGTATCTGGGCCGGAAAAATTCCCTTCAGAAAATGCCGGTATTTAATGTGAGTAAAAATACGTATTATTAAGGGATATAATACAACTACCATTAGGGCAAGTCCTGCCAAAACTGTAAGAGAATAAACGCCTAATGCCTTGAACATCGAAGCGTCGATACTCAAACTCCCCAGTAGCGCAAATACCCCGATGGGTGAATACCTCATTATGATATCCACAATTTTGAGAATTATGACGTTTACACCGGAAAAAAATCCTTTCACATTTTTAACTTTCTCTTCCCCAACAAAAATCATCGCAATTCCAAACATGAAAGAAAAGAAGATCACCTGAAGCATTGCCCGGTTATCTGTCATTGACTGGAAAACATTATCCGGGACAATATTCACAAACATTTGAAGGGGACCCTTCTCTTGTTCACTTTGAGCTTCCGTAACTCTTAGTTGCGCGTCTGATGCATAGGCTTCCCGCAGTTCTTCCCGTTTTTCCGGGGTTAGAAATTTACCTGGCTTTATAGTATTTACCAGCAGCAATCCTATAGTGATTGCGAGAACCGTAGTAAACAAATAAAAGGCAATAGTCTTTCCTCCAATGCGGCTAAGCTTTGTTATATCTTTTAAACCACTTATACCATCAATTAATGAAACTAAAATTAAGGGTACGGCTATCAGTTTTAGTCCATTGATGAAAATAGTGCCGAAAGGCTTTATCCAGTCATTTGTGAAATCCATCAGTTCATAGTTCTGGGCGATAATACTCCAGATCACACCCAAGCCCATTCCAATCAATATTTTTACATACAAAGGGATCTTCTTCATACTGAAAATTGGTTATCTTGAAAATTTACGAGTTTGATTTATTAAATAAAAGTCTGTAAGTACCAAAGCGGTCAATGCTTCTACAATCGGTACCGCTCTTGGTACTACGCAGGGGTCGTGCCGCCCTTTTCCCTGCAATTTTATTCTCTGTTTCTTCTCATTAATGCTCACCTGCGTTTGCATTATGGTGGCAACTGGTTTAAAAGCTACTTTGAAATAGATATCCTGGCCATTGGAAATGCCACCCTGTATGCCTCCGCTGTGGTTCGTTTTAGTTTTAATTACTCCCTTCTCATTAATGAAAATATCATTATGTTCTGATCCTTTCATGGTTGCTCCCTGAAATCCACTTCCGTATTCAAAACCCTTAACTGCATTAATACTAAGCATCGCTCCTCCCAAAGCGGCGTGCAATTTATTGAAGACCGGTTCCCCAAGACCCACGGGAGTATTTTTCACCACACAAGTAATTGAGCCTCCCAGGGTATCTCCTGATTTTTTAACTGCTTCAATTTTAGCCTGCATTTTTTTAGCAGCAACCTTATCAGGACACCGGACAATATTGCTATCGGTTTTTTTTAGATTCAGTTTGGAGTAATGGGAAGCATGAATGTTACCCACCGAAGAAACATAAGCCCGAATATCAATCTTTGTTTTTATTAAAAGCAATTTGGCAATAGCTCCGGCGGCAACCCATAGAGCCGTTTCCCGGGCAGAACTTCTGCCACCGCCTCTGTAATCCCTGATTCCGAATTTGGCCGCATATGTATAATCCGCATGAGAAGGTCTGTAAGATTTAGCAAGATGAGAATAGTCTTTGCTTTTTGCATCCTTGTTCGGAATCAGGATTGCAACCGGCATCCCTGTTGTCATGCCTTCAAAGACACCGCTTACTATTTCAAATTCATCTGATTCTTTTCGGGCACTTGTAATTTTTGATTGCCCTGGCTTTCTCCGGTTCAGTTCTGACTGGATAAACTGCGCATCTATCTTTAATCCTGCAGGGCATCCATCTATAATCACTCCGATTTGGGGACCATGCGACTCTCCAAATGTTGTTATTCTGAATACGTGTCCGAAGGAATTGAACATGATTATTAAAGCGGTCTTAAAGCTATAAAAAGAAAGAGAGAATTGCTAGAAAGCGAATACTTACGGATATCGGAACTGAACGGGCTTTGCCGGGAGTTCCTCACGTGACCGAAACAATACTATTCAATTTATCTCTCCTTATTCCCTTTTATTAAGCGTAAAGCTAAAATCACTGTTACCTTGCAGAAATTGTTTTTCATCATCAAGGAAAAAGAGAACATTTTCATCTCCAACTAAAAAGTAAACTGACTTTTGCGGATCATCCGGGTTAAGTTGAAAAATAACAGCCTGTGGATTGGCTCCAAAACCCATTGTTACAGACCATTTGCCTTGAATTGTGGAAGTCCGGTTAAAGGTGGTTTTCAGTTCATAACCCGTTGGTAATGAAGTTTCCGGATCGGTATGCAAAATCAAACTCCATTTTGTTTTTATGCAATCACCGGATATTTGCGATTCTTTGAAAATAGAGAATGGGTAACAAGGAGTTCGCCCGTCAAAGGTGATAACATTGGTTGAGTATCGCGGAATTGAAGATTGCAATCTTAGAAATTCAGAGGGGAAAATATTTGATTGATTATTATTCCTGTTAAAGGTATAACTCCAGCCCCCGTTTCCAACGAATAGCTTATTGTCAGGAGTTACCAGGTGAAACAGGTTTTCGCTAAGTTTTACCAGTGAAATTTGTCGAGATGCATCGTCTTCACTTAATTCGTATATTTCCCCCTGCAGGTTTCCATCGCTTTTTACTTTGGTCAGGTAAGTGCCGGTAAAGGTTTTTTTGTTACCGCCTGCCACAAAGCCAAGTGTGTTGGGTTGAGCTTTTCCATAAATTAAATTCAAAATAAACCTATCCGGACTTTGATTTTGGCTGAAGGTAATTTCCCACCTTATGAAATCAACTTCTAAGTCTATTGGAATTCCAAGCATAGCCTTTACGGCATCGTCTGCCGGTGTACTTGCAACAAGCAAGATTTTTGATTCCGGTTCATTAATCAATTCAGAAGTCCTGACAGAATTTGTCCAAATAATTAAAAGCACTGCCAGGTGGAGGCTAATTAATATTTTCATTACATAAAGTTTATTTTTTGAAAATCAAGGCAGACCCTCCAACCACCAGCACCAATATCATCACGTTAGCAAATAGCCTGATGTCTGCCAGCGCATTCCTTCTGCGGAGAGTATTGTCCCCGGTGTTGAGTCTGTCATAAAATGATCCTAAATCTGAAGCGGAAATTGTTTGGTTTTTTTTACTTTCACCAATGGCAGTTAAAATAACTGACGATTTTAGTGTATCATAAATTTCCCGGTTGGGATCAAAATAGATCAATGAGATATAGTCACTAAGATCATATTCTCCCGGCTCATTAGGAATTCCAAAATAGGTAAATAATTTTGAACCCGTTACCTTGCCGCTTCTTCGAATTATATTTTGTTCAATATTTGGCGAGTAGAAATCAAAGTTGTCATCCAATTTGATCTCCGGTTTGTTTAACGCTGAAATGTTTCCTTCACCGTAAATATTGAATTCATAGGTAAAACTGCTGCCGGTAATTACAGGATTCGTATTTATGCGCTCTTCAAGCCTGAATCTGCCCACCGAAACTTTATCTTTCAAAGGATGAGGTGGCAGGTCACGTACTTTTACGCTTTTAGGTTTACTGAAGAATGTCTTGTAATCTTCCTGCCGGTTCCTTCCAAAAAAAGAAGGATTCCGTGCAACACGGTATTTGATCATTTCCAAACCAACTGAAGAGAATTTAATTTCATCCAGATTCAATGGATAGAATTCAGCCTGATAAATCTTATACTGTGTATAACGCTTATTATCGAGCAAAACAGTTTCGCCATTGATATTCTCAATATTGAAATTCTCTTCCCAGCAATGTGAAGGTTTCAATCTTTTTAGAATCTCAGAAAGTTGCCTGCCTAAATCATGAAACTGCAGTGGAGCCCGGTTAGATTCAGCCACATAGAAGGCAAGTGTAGCATTGAACCCTTCTCCAAGATATACTTCCGACTTGTCTGTTGTTAAAGCAAGAAAGGCTTCATCTTCAATATCAACAAAATCCTGAGGCTGCTGTTGCTGCCTGCGACCGAAAATGTCATCAAATGGGTCACGAAATGGGTCACGCTTCTCACGAGCCGGCCCAACCTTAATTTTTTGCCCCGGATGGGAGTGATCATTTCCGTTAACCTTCATTTTGAAGCCAGGAACACTGAAATTCCCTTCCTTTTCAGGAACATAGTTCTGGGTGATGCTCTGGCTGGTGCTTACCTGGCCATTTATAATGTTCGTATTCGATGATGATGACGTTCCCCTTTTGATAAATCCGGGCATATCAGGAAAATTATCATAACTGCGCAACCGGCCATTTTGTACTGTTATAGTTATTGTGAACATGTCATTATATGCAATTTCTTCAGGCCCAAACTCTATTGTAACTTTCTCGTTTTGAGCAAAGGCAATTGATGCTGAAAAAAATGCAATAATTATATGTAAGAAAACCTTGGAAAATTTCATTTATCGCCAAATTCCGGAACCACAACCCTCACCACAAATTTAACGTTTTATTTTGAACAGGGTTTATTTTTTAGTATTTTGAATAATGCTAAAAGAGGCCTTAAATTTCAAATTTTCGCTAATAAATTTAATCCCATAGCCAATGTTGGAATATGTTAAAACAATTCTTAGAAAGGTGAGCTTTGATGCCAAACTTTTCGAGAAGGAATTGAGAAAAGCGATCTTGACACTGGTTCGCTCAGAACTGGTGGAATTAAAGCAATGGTGCTACGAGAATTTTGGAAAAACTCATAGCATTGTACTTGAACGTTGCTTTGTAGCCATTTAATTTTATTAGTTTTTTTCATATTAAAAGCCCCGGCTCCGTCCGGGTTTTTTTCATTTAATTCATTCCTTCGCGACAAAGGAAATATTTCTGGTTAATCCTCTAAAACCTGTTCGCTTAACCGCTGATTTTCTGAATAACTTCTGAAATGTGTCTTCTGATAATTCTTCCCAATCATTTTTATTCATGTTGCTTAAATTTTTTGAAGGCTTGAATTCGTTCTCATTGTTAGGATTTGAAAATTTGTTCCAAGGGCAAACATCCTGACAGATATCACACCCAAAAATCCAATTTTCAAACTTTTCTTTGTAATCCACTGGTATCTCATTCTTCAACTCTATGGTAAAATATGAAATACATCTGGACCCATCCACTACATAGGGCATTGGAATTGCATCTGTTGGGCAGGCATCCATGCAACGGGTGCATGTGCCGCAATAATCTTTAATGAGACCATCAGGAATTAGTTCAAGATCGGAAATCATGACAGCCAGAAAGAAAAAGCTACCCATATTTCTATTGAGCAACAAACTATTTTTGCCAATCCATCCCAATCCTGATTTTGCCGCCCACTGCCGCTCCATTACAGGGGCTGAATCAACAAAAATTCTGCCTTCAAAATCACCAATTTCTTTGCGCAATTCTCCCAGCATCAATTTAAGTTTCTTTTTAATTACAAAATGATAATCGGTTCCGTAAGCATACTTTGCAATTTTGTAATTATTTTCAGCAGCTAATTTTTTCCCGGGATAATAATTGTAAATGAACGAAACAACAGACCTGGCGCCTGGCACAAGTTTGGCAGGGTCGAGGCGTTTGTCAAAGTGATTTTCCATGTAAGCCATCTCCCCGTGCATACCTTGCTTCAGCCAGTTTTCAAGTTTCTTTTCCTCATCATTGAGTTTTTCCGCCCTGGAAATGCCGCAAAAATCAAATCCCAGGAGAGCTGCCTTCTCTTTAATTATTTTTGAATTACGTTCTTTCCGGCTCAAAGCCATTTCTTTCTTTTGAAAAAAATAAACATGCCAATTGTAACCATGATGAGAACTGCCCAAAAAATGGGGTATGCATAGCGAAGTTGTAACTCAGGAAAATATTGAAAGTTGGTACCGTAAACGCCGGCGATAAAAGTCAGCGGAATAAAGATTGCTGAGAAGATTGTCAGGATCCTGAGGATATCATTAAGTTTGGTGGAAGCGCCGGTGTGATACAGAGTCAGATAATCAGTCAGCATTTCGCGGTAGGTTTCCACATTCTCATAAGCATTCTGAATGTGATCATGCAGGTCCTTCATAAATGGAATCGTGGTGTGACTCAACAGATCCGATTCACTTTTTGATAAAAGAATAATAAATTCTCTTACGGGCCGCACTCGTTTTCTCAGGTAGTTAATGTCTCTTTTAAAGCCATTTATCTTGCTTATGATTTCATTATCCACGTCATCTAAAACGTCATCCTCCAGGTCTTCAATCTGATCGCCAAGTAAATCAATCAAATGGAGGTAATTATCGATCACGATATCCATTATGGCATACGCCAGGTAATCTATTCCCAGAGTTCTTACCCGGCTTCCTTTTCTTTTCCTGATACGTTCTCTAAGCGGCTCAAAAAAGTCTCCCGTTTTCTCCTGGAATGAAATCAGATAGTTCTGTCCAATTATTAGCGATAGTTGTTCTGAATTTTCCTTCTTGCTTTTTTCATCCATCCACACCATCGGCATCACTATAAAAAGGTAATCTTCATGCTCTTCCATCTTGGGTCTGTGTGTAGTGTTCATGATGTCTTCCTGAACCAGGGAATCAATATCAAACACGTTGCCAATTTTTTCTATCAGAATCGGGTCATGTACACCGTCAACATTAATCCACGTAAAATTATTGGTCGTTTTGTACTCTCCCAAACCGGCAACATCCACAATCTCTTTCTCTTGTATATCTTCCGGATTAAAATCCATGACGGTGGTCCGGGGAACATCCATCTTTTGATCACCTACAAATATTCTGGAGCCGGGGGCAAGACCTCTTGATTGTTTTCTGAAAATATTGAATTGAAACATAATTCTATGCGTCAAACAAGCCAGGTAATTTTCCAGGCAGTAGTACATTCAGGTGTTTATAAGCCTTTTCAGTAGCTTCCCTGCCGCGCGCTGTTCGTTTGATATAGCCTTCCATAATCAGAAAAGGCTCATAAACTTCTTCGATAGTTTCCGCTTCTTCGCCACAAGCCGTGGCAATTGTAGAAATACCAACCGGGCCTCCTTTGAATTTCCTGATGATGGTTGAAAGTATCCTGTTATCCATATCATCCAGTCCATTTTTATCAACATCAAGGGCAGAAAGCGCCATGTCAGCGATTTCTTTCGTAATTCTACCATCACCTTTAATTTGAGCAAAATCTCTGGTACGGCGAAGCAGCATATTGGCAATCCGTGGAGTACCCCGGCTTCTGGCCGCAATTTCTTTGGCCGCATCATTATCAATTTCAACTTCCAGAATTGCTGAAGATCGCCTGACAATTATATTTAATAAATCAGCATCATAATACTCAAGACGGGAAGTGATTCCAAACCTGGATCTAAGCGGAGAGGTGAGCAAACCTATCCTTGTGGTGGCGCCGATTAAGGTAAATGGATTAAGTGTGATTTGAATACTCCTGGCACTTGGCCCGCTATCGAGCATAATATCAATCCGGAAATCCTCCATAGCTGCGTATAAATACTCTTCAACCACAGGGTTCAGCCGGTGGATTTCATCAATAAATAAGACATCATTGTTTTCAAGATTGGTAAGCAAACCCGCCAGATCTCCGGGTTTATCCAAAATAGGTCCTGAGGTAATGCGGATGTTAGTGCCTAATTCGTTTGCGATTATATGACTCAGGGTTGTTTTACCTAACCCTGGCGGGCCATGCAATAAAACATGGTCTAAAGCTTCACCTCGTTTTCTGGCAGCTTGAACAAATACCTGGATATTTTCCACGACTTTAAACTGGCCGGTGAAATCACGGAAAGAAAGGGGTCGTAAGGCTTTTTCCAACTCCTTATCAGCTGGATTAAGATTTTCATCCCCTGCACTTAAATAATCTTCTCGCATTTACTCCAATTAATTCTACTAAAATAAGCATATAAAATGATATTAAAAGTGAAGCACTCAATGCAGACTACGCGAAAAGATTATTTTTGCCTGTGTAAATATTGTTCCTTAGTTTATTCAGGCAACTTTGAAAAGATTATTTCATAAAAGCAGACTTTATCCGCTGGTATTGATTCTTGTGGTTTTCGTGGTATGGAAGTATCGTGAAAGCAAGAAACCTCAACTTATTTTGCTTCAGGGAACCACCATGGGTCCCATAAAATACACCGTAAAATATCTAAGCTCTTCCGGAGAAAATTTTCAGCCTCAGATAGACTCACTACTGGAGACATTTAATCAGTCATTGAATCATTACCGGTCCGGGTCGGAAGTAAGCAAGTTTAATACAGATTCTGTTTTTGTATTTGTTTCGCCCTACTTTCTGCCTGTGCTTCAAAAAAGCCGGGAAGTTTTCGAAATAACAAATGGAGCCTTTGACCCTACCGTGGGTCCTCTTGTTAATGCCTGGGGATTTGGACCTGGTATGAAAATCACCCTGGATAGCGCCATGGTGGATTCACTGCGCCAACTGGTCTATTTTCAAAATATTGAATTTGACAAAACCAAAGTGTGGAAAAAGAAAAAGAACATTCAACTTGATTTCAGCGCTATAGCAAAAGGCCAGGGAGTGGATGTGGTTTTTGAATTCCTTATTTCCCGCGGACTTGAAAATATTTTCGTTGAAATTGGCGGTGAAGTGAGATGTGCGGGAAAAAATGAAAATGGTGAGTATTGGAAAATTGGCATCATTGACCCGGCTAATGATCCTGCACAAGAACCCCTGTATGGTACCGTTTCACTTGAAAATAAATCAATGGCGACATCAGGTAACTACTATAATTTTATTGATGAAGGCGGGCAGAGAATAGTGCATACAATAAACCCTGCAACCGGTTATTCAATAACCAGTAATCTGCTTAGCGCCACTGTTATTGCCAGTGATTGCATGACCGCAGACGCTTTTGCAACGGCTTTTATGGTCTTGGGGTTAGAGAAATCGATTAGTATTGTTGAGAATAATTCAGAACTCGAGACAATTCTGATCTTTTCAAATCCTGATGGAACATTGGCCCACTACCATAGCAAAGGAGTCAAAGGTATCTTTGTGAAATTTTAAAATTCGGATCAATGATTGTAAATCTAATAATTCTCTTACTTGCCGGCTTATCCGGGGTGGTTCTACTCTATAGCCCGGTTAATTGGAAGCAAGAGAATTTCAGGCTTACTATTTCGTTTGCGGGAGGTTTTTTGCTTAGCATTAGTTTGTTACATATCCTCCCGGACTTGTTTCAATCACAATTAGGGGCGTTTAAGGCAGGTCTTTTTGTCTTGGCAGGATTCTTCCTCCTGCAAATCCTGGAATTTATAACCGATGGTGCCGAACATGGCCATTTTCATAAACATCAAATTGGACAAAAGCACGGATTTTCCTTTAGTATTTTCCTATTGCTCGGATTATCCATCCATTCATTTCTGGAAGGCTCAATCCTGGCGTTTCCTGAAAACGCGCAAGTAGCAATTTCAGTTCGAAATCTGCTAATCGGTATCGTTCTGCATAAAATTCCAGCTTCAATGGCATTGTCTTCGGTCCTGATATGCTCTGTTGAAAATAAAACTGTTGCCCTGGGGTACCTGTTCATTTTTGCCTTGGCATCCCCAGCTGGACTAATACTCAGCCATGTCTTTGAATTAGCATCCGGCGCATCCGATTTCTTTCTTATTTTGTTTGCTATTGTTTGCGGTAATTTCCTGCATATTTCTACCACGATTGTATTTGAAAGCAGTCCCGAACATAAGTTCAATTTTCAACGATTATTGTGGAGCTTATTGGGAGCAGGAGCTGCTATAATTGCTGAGCTATTGAATTAACTTCATTATATTTGGTAATTTAATTATCAAATAATCAGGGATGTTCACTCAAATCAACTCACATCAGGAGTACCTGGAGATTCACAAAAGAAGTATTGAAAATCCGGAAGAATTCTGGTCCGGTATCGCCACTGATTTTTTATGGAAGCGAAAGTGGAATAAAGTTCTGAAATGGGATTTCAAGAAAGCGGAAGTCAGGTGGTTTTCAGGTGGAAAATTAAATATAACGGAGAACTGTCTGGATCGACATCTCAAAAATCGCGGAGACCAGGTTGCAATTATCTGGGAGCCCAACAATCCATCCGAAGACACAAAGGAAATAACCTATGCACAATTGCACAGGGAGGCGTGCAAATTTGCGAATGTTTTGAAAGAGAATGGCATACAAAAAGGAGACCGAATTTGCATTTATATGCCAATGGTTCCTGAGCTGGCTGTGGCTATGCTTGGGTGCGCGAGGATAGGTGCAGTACACTCGATTGTATTCGCGGGTTTCAGCTCCACCAGCCTTTCAGACAGAATAAATGATGCCGCCTGCAAAATGGTAATTACGTCGGATGGAAGTTTCCGTGGAAATAAAACTGTTCCGTTAAAGGAAATTTCAGATGAGGCCCTTTCAAAGTGTAAAACGGTAGAGCGCGTAATTGTACTAAAGCGAACCGGCCAGCAAATAAATTGGTTTCAAAACCGGGATATCTGGTGGCATGAAGCGATGCAGGGAAAATCAGACACTTTTGATGCTGTTGAGACAGACTCGGAGGATTTACTTTTTATTTTATATACATCCGGCTCAACCGGCAAGCCCAAAGGGATGGTCCATACTGTTGCCGGATATATGGTATATACTACTTACACTTTCCTCACAGCATTTCAATACAAGGAAAAGGAAATTTTTTGGTGTACAGCAGACATTGGCTGGATAACCGGTCACAGTTATATTGTGTATGGACCACTTAGTGCCGGAGCCACTTCCCTGATGTTTGAAGGAATTCCTTCCTGGCCGGACATGGGTAGATTTTGGGATGTAGTGGATAAACATAAAGTAAATATTTTTTACACAGCACCCACGGCTATCAGGGCATTGGAGAAGGCAGATCTCAGGTTTGTTCAGAATAAAAATCTCTCCAGCCTTCGCGTTCTTGGAACCGTAGGTGAGCCAATTAACGAAGAAGCCTGGTATTGGTATGATAACCATGTTGGTAAGAACAAATGTCCGATTGTTGACACCTATTGGCAAACGGAAACCGGTGGTTTTATGATTTCCCCTATTGCCGGAGCAACAAAACTTAAACCGGCTTTCGCTTCATTCCCAATGCCGGGAATCCAGCCCGCAATAATGGATGATAAGGGGAATGAACTTCACGGAAATAACATTGAAGGAAGGTTGGCCATTAAATTTCCCTGGCCATCTATTGCCAGGACTATCTATGGTGATCATGAAAGATTTCGACAAACTTATTTTTCCACTTTTAAAAACATGTATTTTACCGGAGATGGCGTAAAGAAAGATGACGAAGGTTATTACAGAATTACCGGAAGAGTTGATGATATCATTATTGTTTCCGGTCATAACCTGGGAACGGCCGAAATCGAGAATGCCATTGATGAGCATGCAGAAGTCTGTGAAACTGCCGTGGTTGGTTATCCACATGACATAAAAGGACAGGGTATTTATGCGTATGTGATTCTATATGATCATGAACACGATCACGGAAGGCTACGGAAGGAGATACTGGATACCGTTTCAAAAACAATCGGACCCATCGCTAAACCTGACAAGATTCAGTTTGTAAGCGGGCTGCCTAAAACCAGATCCGGAAAAATAATGCGACGAATCCTGAGGAAAATCGCTTCCGGAGAAACAGCAAATTTGGGAGATGTATCCACCCTGTTGGATCCATCAGTGGTTGAAGAAATCAAACAAGGCGCTGTATAAATATGTTTCTGCTAAGGTTACTTTCCTACCTTCCATTTGGAGCATTGTACTTTGTTTCAGATATCCTTTCTTTTTTAACCTTCTATATTTTTCGATATCGTAGAAAAGTAGTTTTTCAGAATCTCAGGAATTCGTTTCCTGAAATGTCAGAAAAAGAGATTCGTAAAATTGCCAAAAGATTTTATCACAATCTTGCAGATATCATTGTTGAAATTTTGAAGGAGATAACGATAACAAAGGAAGAAATAATTAAACGCGTTAAGTATGTTAATCCGGAAGAGCTGAATCCATATTTCAAAGATGAAAAATCAGTTATTGTTGTTACTATTCATCAGGGGAATTGGGAATGGCTTTTGCTTGCCGCAGGAGTTTACCATAACAAGCCCGCTGATGTTCTTTATTCCCCTTTATCAAATAGATACTTCGACAAAATTATGATCAGGACCAGATCGAGATTTGGAGGGTTTCCGATTCCGGTTTCTAATATAACCCGGGAAATTGTCCGAAGAAGTAAAATCCCGCGAATGATTGTCCTTTTGGCTGACCAAACACCCACTCCCAATTCTGACATTTATTGGTCTTCATTCCTCAATCAGGAAACCGCTTTTTACAAAGGGCCGGATGTCCTGGCCAAGTTCACAAAATACCCAGTGTTCTACGCAAAAATTACCAGGATTAAAAGAGGGTATTATCAAGTTAAGGCGCTTAAATTAGGAGAACCTCCATACG
Source organism: Cyclobacteriaceae bacterium (assembly GCA_036397995.1). Taxonomy (GTDB): domain Bacteria; phylum Bacteroidota; class Bacteroidia; order Cytophagales; family Cyclobacteriaceae; genus DASWHX01. The sequence continues at coordinate 11,148 of DASWHX010000120.1, read as the reverse complement.
ATGATAAGACTGATATTCTTAATAAATTCATTCATGAAAGCGAAAAGACGATTAGAGAAAATCCTTCCGATTGGCTCTGGTCTCACCGCCGCTGGAAAAGAAAAAGACATTCCGATTTAAGTAAATAGCCAGGGCCATAAAATTTTGAATTTTGATGATTAAATAGCTATATTATTGTATTAATAAACCCTCCAATTTGGTCTCAGATAAAGTCAATGCAATTATTTCTTTGCTTGCTATGGCCTGTGTTTCTCTACTGACAGGCTGCGGCAAATCCATCACCGAAAGCAATTCGGATTCTACCTCTGTTGCCCGGGATCCAATACCACTTCCAGTTGACTTTGAATTTGATAAAATTATTGAACGCGACACTTTGATTGCAATTATAGATAATAGCTCAACAAGTTTCTTTGTTTATAAAGGACAACCGATGGGATTTGAATATGAATTGCTAAAGTTGCTTAGTGATGATTTCGGAGTAAACCTAAAGCTTATTCAAACCACAAGCATCGACAAAGCCTTTAGGATGCTTAATACCGGTGTTGGTGATATAATTGCCTACAGCTTAACGGTTACTTCTGAAAGGAAGAAGATCGTAAAATTTACAAGGAATCAATACACAACCCGACAGGTCCTGATTCAACGAAAGCCCGAAAACTGGCCTCAAATGAAACTCCACGAAATTGAGGCTCAATTAATCAGAAACCAGGTAGATTTAATAGGCAAGCAAGTTCATGTCAGAAATAGTTCTTCCTTTCTTTACCGATTAATACACCTTTCAGAGGAAATAGGCGGTGAGATTCTTATTGTAGAAGAGTCAGAAGAAGCAGATACGGAAGCTCTGATACGCCGCGTAGCAGTTGGTGAAATTGATTACACGATTGCTGATGAAGACGTCGCTCTTATCAATGCTGCTTATTATCCAATTCTTGATGTTAAAACCCCAGTCTCATTTCCGCAAAGAATTGCCTGGGCGATTCGAAAAAATTCTTCACAACTTGAAGAACAAATTAATAATTGGCTTATGAGACTTCAGAGAGAGCCTACCTATAATCTTCTCTATGAAAAATATTTTGAAAATCCCAGGGTTGCACTCATAAGGGCAACCAGCGATTACTCAACCATACACGGTGGTAGTATCTCAGAATATGATGCCCTGATTAAGCAATGGGCTGACAGTCTTAAATGGGATTGGAAGTTGCTTGCTTCTCAGATTTTCCAGGAATCCAGATTTGATCCACGCGCAGTTAGTTGGGCCGGGGCGAAAGGTCTGATGCAATTAATGGATAATACCGCCCGGCAATATAATGTTAGAAACCAATTTGATCCCAGGCAAAGTATCCGGGGCGGAGTACGCTACTTAATATACCTTGATAAATTCTGGTCCGATTATATTTCAGACCCCAACGAGAAATTGAAATTCATTCTGGCTTCGTATAATGTGGGGCTGGGTCATGTGATTGACGCGAGGAAACTGGCACAAAAATATGGCCGGGATCCCTCGATTTGGGACGATAATGTCGCGTATTACCTCCTGCACAAATCCGACCCGAGATTCTACAAAGACCCTGTTGTTGAATCTGGGTATTGTAAAGGGGAGGAACCCGTACTTTATGTTACGGAAATTCTTTACAGATACGGCATATACCAACAGCTTGTTTCTAGCTAAAATGGTTTGCATTTAATATATTTAACATCCTGATTAAATATACCATCCCAATGGCAAAAGTTGATGAATTATTCTCCGAATACAGCTCTTCCAGAGCTCACGATCTTAATGTAGACCAGTTTACGGCGATTCTAAAATTGGTCCCCGGACTTATTATAGCCACCTCAGATGGAGTAATGGATTCCAGAGAGCTCGGCCTGGTAAACAAATTCGCCGGGATGATGGGTGATGAACTGATTCCGGATAATGTCGAAGGTGTCGTGGAAAAAGAGGAGAAGTTGATGAAAGACATCAGAACTGAGCTTCAGTTTATCATGAAAAATATTTCAGCCTGGCGAGAAAAGATTCTTGATGCGCTTGCTGAAAACATTAAGAACGATAAGAAGCAAAAAGAATTTGTTGGAGAAGTTATGCATTTATTTGCCTCTACTTCCGGCGGCTATTCCACTGAGGAAGAAAAAAAGATTGATGAAATGTATACCAGGCTTTCCCTTTAGATTTTCTGACTTTCCAGCCGTTTAACAATGGAAGCAAAATCCAGGGATTCCCATGTATCCTTAATGTCCTCTTTTTTAAGAAGGTCATTCATTATTTCCTGCTGCTTATTTCCAATCTTGAGGGCATCCGAATACCGGATATGATCCTGAAAAGTAACCATGCTATATAAGGGAATCCAGCGTTCAGGAAACATTTTGTGCAATTTACTTTCGATCTTCTTTTGAAGCACAAAATTTTCATTGGCTACCAGGTCCCGCATTTCAATAAAATTTCTTAATGCTAATTCAGATATCGCGTCCGCATCGGGTTTTCTAATTTTTTCAAATTCCGAAAGAGTTTTCCGCCAATCTTCGTTATTCCCGGTAAGAATAGAATTTAAAACCCTGCAGTCTTCGAATCCACAATTCATCCCCTGACCATAAAAGGGTACAACTGCATGAGCGGCATCACCGATTAATAGCGTATTATTCTTGACCCAGGGGAAGCAGCGCACAGTAACCAGTGACGAAGTAGGATTTTCTTCAAATTCTTTATCCAGGTCCACCAGGTGCGGAAAGGCATCCACAAATGTCGCCTTAAAGAAATCCCTGACTTTTTTCTTTGTATTCAGTGAAGCAAAGGATGGCTCTCCTTCAAAAGGAAAAAAAAGTGTCACCGTAAAGCTGCCATCCAGGTTAGGTAAGGCGATAAGCATAAAATGCCCACGTGGCCAGATATGCAGTGCATTCTTTTCTAGACGGAATGAACCATCTGAATTGGAGGGAATTGACAACTCCTTGTAACCATGCTCTATATAAAACTGGGAGTAATCAAATCTGTCGGTTTTCATTATTGATGTGCGAATGGCGGAAAATGCTCCATCACTTCCGATAATGACATCGCCATCATAAATTACTTTCTTCCCTCTTTCAATTGATTCCACTTTTGTGGCTTCGACATCTATTTCTGTTGCCCTGCTGTCAAAGATTATTCTACATCCCTCATTTTCAGCCACATTAAGCAGCAATTCATTTAAGCCGGGCCTGCTGATGGAATTGATTACCTGACCCTCCACACCATAGGGCTGCATGGATGTCTTTCCTGAGGCATCATGAATAAATCTGCCCTTCATCGGAATTATCATCTTTGAAACCCGCTTCTGCAATCCCAATTCAATGAGTGGTCTCAGGCCCCTGTTGCTTAAAGCAAGATTAATTGATCTGCCCGCGTCAAGTTCACTTTTCCGCATATCCGGTCTTCTTTCAAGCAAAGTGACCGCATAATTCTTTCTGATAAGGTAAATTGCCAACAAAGAACCTACCGGTCCGGCTCCAACAATCAAGATTCTTTTCCTGGTACTCATAATTGGCCGAGAATATTGCGCAGGGAGTTACCCAAGGCGAACACATCTGTGAAACTATTGTACAAGGGAACCGGTGAAATGCGTACTACGTTCGGTTCCCGCCAGTCAACCAGCATATTATCTTTTGTCAATGCTTCAAATACTTCCTTTCCATTTTTTTTGAATAGTAGAGAAAGTTGCGCTCCCCGTTCTTCAGGATTTGAGGGTGTAATTATTTCAAAATAATTACCTGACATTGTATCATTCAATAGATATTCCAGGTAACCGGTCAAAATTTTGCTCTTCTCTCTGATAGTATTTATTCCCGCTTTGGAAAAAATTTCAAGGGAAGCCCGGTGCGCCGCGGTGCTGATTACATTCACATTGCTTAGCTGCCAGCCATCCGCACCTTTCATGGGGTGAAACCCTTTTTGCATTTTGAATCTTATTTCTTCATTCTGACCCCACCAGCCACCCAACCTGGGAATAGTATTATTACTGCCATGTTTTTCATTAACATAAATTCCAGACACTCCACCAGGCCCTGAATTTAGATATTTATAGCTGCACCAAACGGCAAAATCTACATCATCCTTATGCAAGCTCAATGGTAGGTTTCCTATCGCGTGGGCAAGGTCGAATCCGGCATATGCATTCACTTCATGCGCTGCCTGAGTAATTTTATCAATCTCAAAGAATTGCCCGCTATAATATTGAACTCCGCTCATCATTACTAAAGCCAATTCCTCATTCAGCTCTCTTATTGCTGAAAGAATGTTGTCCGTACGCAAACAGTGTTCGCCGGGTTCAGGTTGCAATTCTATCAGAATTTCATCCGGAATCAACCCCCTTAATTTGATCTGCGTTTCTAAAGCGTATTGATCAGACGGAAACGCGCCTGCTTCAATAATTATTTTATTCTTTCTGCCCTTCGGCTGATAAAAAGAAGTGAGCATTAAATGAAGATTAGTGGTTAAATTGTTCATCGATACAACTTCCAACTCCTTCGCCCCTGTCAATTCAGCCAAATGCTTCTTTGTAAACTTGTGGTAATGAAACCAGGGATTCTTCCCCTCAAAATGCGCTTCTACCGCATATTCTTCCCATGCTTTTAACTCCAGTTCGACAAAACTTCGGACATTTTTGGGTTGCAAACCAAGTGAATTGCCGGTGAAATAGTATTGTTGTTTTCCATTCCGCACCGGGAAGTAAAATAAATCCTTGAAATTTTTTAACAGATCCTTTCGATCAGCTTCTTCAGCAAAATTTTTTTCCGAAGTGTAATGCATTAGCCAAAAATAGTTGAGATTATTAATTCAATTTTGAAATCTCCTTTATCCTTTTTTTCGAAAATAGTCTTTATCCACTCCTAACCACCGAAGTGCGTTTCCAGATAATAATTTTTCGCGTGTCCTCTTGGAAAACCCCGCTTCATTAATCAATTTTCCTGGCTCAGCCTCCCCTAATGGAAATGGATAATCAGATCCCAGGATTATATTCTCATCACCCATCAGGCTAACAATATACTTTAACATTGTTTTATCGTGAACGAGAGAATCCAGGTAGAATTTGTTAAGGTATTCCCGGGGGTTAACGTTATTGTCTACCGCACAAAGATCAGGTCTCACGGTAAAACCATGTTCAATTCTGCCAATCGTTGCCGGGAAAGAACCGCCACCATGAGCAAATGCCACCCGCAATTTTGGCAATCGTTCAAATACTCCTCCAAAAATCATCGACACGATAGCCCTGGAGGTTTCGGCTGGCATTCCCACCAGCCATGGCAGCCAGTATTTTGGCATTTCCTTAGAACCCATCATGTCCCATGGGTGAATGAATATGCATTGATTTAATTCCTGGGCAGCTTCAAGCACCGAAAAGATTGCCGGGGCATCGAGATTTAAATCATTAACGTGGGTGCCTATTTGTACTCCGAGCAATCCCAGATCTTTGCAGCGTTCCAATTCTGAAATTGCCAGGTCAGAATCCTGCATTGGCAAAGTTCCTAAGCCGGCAAATCTTTGCGGATATTTGTGGATGACAGAAGCAATGTGGTCATTCAGTATCCTGGATAAATCGTGAGTATGCTCGGGCTTTGCCCAATAGGAAAACATTACCGGAACCGTTGACAATACCTGAAGGTCTACGTGCAGTTGATCACATTCTTTTTTTCTCACCTCCGAATCCCAGCAGTTATCCTGAACTTCCCGAAAAAATTTATCGTCCATCATCATCCTGGCCGCGCAGGGTTTATGATGCTCAAGCCGGATGAATCCGGCATATCCGTATCTTTCTCTTAAATCGGGCCAGGTTTTCGGAAGTATATGAGTATGTATATCAATAGAAAATGAACCGGAATGGTCTCTCATTTCTTAATCGGTGGCTCCATTTCCGTACCGCAATTCTTGCATGTTCTAAGTTCTTGTGAGTCATAGAATTTTTGCATAATCGGGGGCAGCTGCTTTACAATATCCACAAGCTCAAAATATTCCTCGTAAAGTTTTTCATTGCATTTTTCGCAAAACCACAGGAATCCATCTTTCTCATTGTGTTTACGGTAAAGTTCCATCACAAGGCCTACGGTATTTGCGGGTCTCTGTGGAGAATGGGGAACTCCTGGAGGAAGAAGAAAAATATCTCCTTCTTTAATGGGTATATCAACGGGCTTTCCATCTTCCATTATTCTTAGATTAATGTCACCCTCAACCTGGTAGAAAAATTCTTCTGTTTCATTATAATGAAAATCTTTCCTTGAATTGGGACCGCCAACTACCATTACGATGTAGTCTTTATTTCCCTTATAAACTTGTTGGTTTCCCACCGGCGGCTTTAAAAGATGCCTGTTCTCTTCAATCCATCCTTTAAAATTGAAAGGTTTTTGTATTGTCATTTCTGTTAATTTTTATATTGTTTCTATTCAATAAAATTAATAAAAAACCGCTAATTCAGAAGAGTATCCTCAAAAGGTCTGTCCTCAATTTGATTATATTTACAATTCCACCAATTATTTAATAATGAATCTAAGCCTTGAAGGTAAGACGGCCATAGTTTGTGGCTCCACACAGGGAATAGGAAAAGCATCCGCCCTTGAACTGGCGTCTTTGGGAGCTAATATTGTGTTAATGGCCCGAAACGAAGAAAGGCTGACTAAAGTTACTAACGAGCTGGAAAAATCTCCCGGTCAACAACACGCATGCTTAGTCGCCGATTTTTCTAAACCTGCCGAAGTAAGAGAAGCTATTGTGGGCTTTGTTACCAAAAATCCTTCCGTTCATATCCTTGTTAATAATACCGGCGGCCCCCCTGCAGGGACTGCTATTGACGCGGCTGAAAATGACTTTATCAGTGCGTTTCAGAGTCATTTAATTTGTAATCAAATTTTAGTAAAAGCAGTAGTTCCCTTAATGAAGAAGGAGGCTTACGGCAGAATTATTAATATTATCTCTACTTCAGTTAAGACTCCAATTGCCGGGCTTGGCGTTTCGAATACAATCCGGGGTGCTGTTGCTAACTGGTCGAAAACTCTTGCCTATGAGCTGGGAGGATTTGGCATAACAGTAAATAATGTTCTGCCAGGCCTTACAAAAACCGGCAGGCTTGAGGAGATTATTGAAGGCAGAGCAATTAAGTTTGAAAAAACGGAAGAAGAAATTGAAAGGGAGTGGTTGGAGCAAATTCCCGCGCGCCGTTTTGCGGACCCTGAAGAAGTTGCCTGGGCAGTGGCATTTCTTGCCACACCAGCAGCGGCATACATTAATGGAGTAAATTTACCCGTAGACGGAGGCCGAACACCCAGTTTATAAGAGAATGGAAAAACTACAGAATTATATTAACGGAGTTTTAACTGATCCGGTTTCTGGAGAATTTATTGAAAATTACGATCCCTCTATTGGCAAACCTTATAGCTTGATTCCGGATTCGGATGAACGCGATGTGGAGGCTGCCACTATTGCTGCCAGAAATACCTATGATCAGTGGTCTGCCACTCCAACTAAAGAGCGGTCAGATATTCTTTTGAAAATTGCCGATCTCATTGATAACAACCTGGATGCCCTGGCCAGGATGGAATCAATTGATAATGGGAAGCCTTTAAAGCTTGCCAAAAGAGTAGATATACCGAGGGCTTCCGCAAATTTCAGATTCTATGCAACTGCCGCTTTGCATTTTTCTTCAGAAGCTCATCTTACAGACAGGGATGCTATTAATTACACGCTGCGCTCGCCCATTGGTGTTGCAGGTTGCATCTCTCCCTGGAATCTGCCCCTGTACCTGTTTACCTGGAAAATTGCTCCGGCGCTGGCCACCGGAAATACGGTGGTTTCTAAACCTTCTGAATTAACGCCAATGACGGCGTTCAAACTTTCTGAAATTTGCATGGAAGCCGGTTTACCTGCCGGAGCGCTAAATATTGTTCATGGATTGGGACCAAAAGCCGGACAGGCAATCATAGAACATTCAGACATCCCACTCATCTCCTTTACCGGTGGAACAGCTACCGGCAAGATCATTGCATCCACTGCAGGGCCTATGTTCAAGAAATTGTCCCTTGAACTTGGTGGTAAAAATCCAAACATCATTTTTGAAGACTGCGATTTTGAACAAGCGGTAAGTACTTCTTTGCATTCTTCCTTTTCCAACCAGGGGGAGATTTGCCTTTCCGGTTCCAGGATTTTCATTCAAAAGAAAATTTATGAGAAATTTAAGAATGCTTTTCTGAATAAAGTGAAAGAATTTACGGTCGGTGATCCACTGGAAGAAGAAACAAAAGTTGGAGCATTGGTGTCAGAAAATCATATGAAGAAAGTTCTTTCTTATATTGAATTGGCCAGGCAGGAAGGTGGCACTGTATTATCCGGCGGAGATAGAGTGACCCTGCAGGGAAGATGCCGCAATGGTTATTTTATCGAACCTACTGTTATTGAAGGATTGCCTCACGACTGCCGAACCAACCAGGAAGAAATTTTTGGCCCCGTTGTTACACTGATGCCTTTCGACACTGAAGAAGAAGTTATAAAATACGCCAACAGCACCAAGTATGGTTTGAGCGCAACTATATGGACAGAAAATTTGAAGAGAGCTCACAGAATTGCCGCGCAAATCAAGAGCGGAATAATTTGGGTCAACTGCTGGCTGCTCCGCGACTTAAGAACGCCATTTGGGGGAATGAAACAATCGGGTGTAGGAAGAGAAGGCGGACTAGAAGCTCTTCGGTTTTTTACCGAGCCGAAAAACATTTGTATAAAACTTTAATCGTTATACCGGAGCGGCAGTACTTTTACTCCGACTTGCCGGATCTTTCATAGGAGCAACCCTAACATTCCTTGCTTCCTTAAACCCGCAGTATCCGCATTCAAAAAACTTTGTCAGTTCACCTTCTACTGTAGGTGTCGGATTCCTAAGAATTTCTTCCTTTACAATTTTGAAAGTCTGGTAGTCGCATTCAGGACATTTCAGAGCATGAAGGTGACCGGAATACTTTTCAATCTGAGTGTATCCGGATTCCTCATCAATCCATACGTCGTAATCGATGCTGAATATTTCCTCCTCCGCCTGCATACCCTCGTCAAGGTAAACGTCTTCTTCCTCTTCACTCAACAACTTCATGGGTTTACCTGTTTTGGGTGAAATTCTGGGCCTATATCGAAGTGCTTTGAGTCTCTTCTCCATATAAAATGGATAATAAAATTTGAGCAAATTTCTGATCACAACCAGAATAATCACACTTAGAACCAGACTTACAAATAATCTGATTATTAGCCACATTAGGCCAACTCCTGCTAAGAATGAATTCGCAAAAATGGCTGCACCAAAAACCAGCATTAATGAAAACGTCCATAAGACTGAAATTTCACTCTTGTTGATAAAATCGTATTTTGTTTTAGGGTCTCCGGTAGTTGCAAGTTTGAATAAATGAGTTAGGAGTGTAATTACGGCAAGGGCAGCGAGCAACCCCGCGACGATCTGAGCCCATTGGTTCCAGGTGTCAAGAAAAGGTAACGGCGCTTCTTCCATGGTGATTAATTAGGTTTAATTGGCGATAAAATCTCTTAATAATTCAATTTACGAAAATATTATGAAAACAAAATATTTGAAATTATAAGAAACAGGGAGCTCTTTGGATTTTTTGCTGAATAGAAGGGTTTGACTGTTAAATTGTACTAGCCTCCAATAAAGCCAGGGCGCAAGCGTAGATTCCACCGGGGTCAAATCCGCATTCGCGGTGAAGTTCCAATTGAGTGCCGTGTTCTATGATTTCATCCGGGATTCCAAGTCGTTTCACGATAGCATGGTATCCATTTTCATTCATAAATTCCAGAATTGCGCTTCCAAACCCGCCGGCTATGCATCCGTCTTCAACAGTTATTATTTTGGTATAATTCTTAAATATCCTGTGAAGAAGTTTATCGTCAAGCGGCTTGGCGAAACGAAGATCATAATGACCTATATTGATTCCCTCTTTCTTCAACCTTTCAACCACTTCGGTGGCGTAATTTCCAATATGTCCAAGAGTAAGAATTGCAAGCCCGGAACCTTCATAGAGTATTCTTCCGGTTCCAATTTCAATTCCTTCCATGGCAGTCTTCCAATTTGGCATTACACCTTCACCCCTCGGATAGCGGATTGTAAAGGCTTTACCTGCCCTGGGCAATTGAGCGGTATACATTAAATTTCGGAGCTCCTGTTCATTCATTGGAGCGGATACAATCATATTCGGAACGCAGCGCATATACGCTATATCATAAGCTCCATGGTGTGTGGGCCCATCTGCTCCGGCAAACCCGGCGCGGTCAAGGCAAAAGTTAACAGGAAGATTTTGAATACATGTGTCATGTATCACCTGGTCATAGGCTCGCTGCATGAAAGTGCTGTAAATATTGCAAAATGGAATCAGGCCCTGCGTAGCCAACCCGGCAGAAAAAGTAACTGCGTGTTGCTCCGCTATACCCACATCGAAGGCCCGATCAGGCATAGCATTCATCATTATATTCATTGAAGAGCCGGAAGGCATCGCGGGTGTAACGCCAATTATCTTTTCATTCGCCTCCGCAAGTTCTACCAGGGTATGTCCAAACACGTCCTGGTATTTTGGCGCTTTTGGTTTTGCATCGACAACCTTAAAAATCTCACCGGTTATTTTGTCAAATTTTCCAGGAGCGTGCCATTTGGTTTGATCTTTCTCTGCTTCCGGAAATCCTTTTCCTTTTACGGTAACACAATGAAGAAGTTTCGGACCTTTTATCTCTTTCAGATCCTGCAGAATACTTACTAAATGGCTCACATCATGGCCATCGATGGGACCAAAATATCTGAGGTTAAGTGATTCAAACAAATTGCTCTGTTGCAGAAGAAAGGATTTAACACTGGTATCAAATTTTGAAGCTATTTCTTGGGCATTCTTTCCGAATTTGCTAATCTTCCCTAACAAATTCCATACTTCGTCTTTTACTTTATTGTAAGTAGGGGATGTTGTTATATCCGTAAGGTAATCTTTCAGAGCACCAACATTTGGATCAATAGACATGCAGTTGTCGTTGAGAATAATAAGAAGGTCTGTGTTTGAAACACCTGCATGATTCATCGCTTCAAAGGCGATTCCACCTGTAAGGGCCCCATCCCCGATAACCGCAATGTGATGCCGGGGATCATGCTTATACTTATT
>DASWHX010000119.1:0-5694 GCA_036397995.1 Cyclobacteriaceae bacterium | reverse complement strand
AATAAGAAAATTATCGTGATTGATTCTTTCATTGAGTCTTCGTTTCTTTTGATTTTAAATGTTGCCGTATGGTTCGGGACTTAACGAAGTGACGGCAAATAGATGCACCATACTTTCGCCCTGCACCAAAGTTAATTAAATCCACTAATGTTTGATTAAGCACTTCACCTGCCATTTCGTTTAAGCCAGTGTGCGCTCAAGGCATTGGGCAAAGGTATTGAAAGATGCCGACTTATTCCAGAGGGAGTAAGTCCCATGCGGTCAAGTTGGTGAAGCCTGTTAGCTGCGAAGCAAGAACTGCAGGAAGCGAGACTACAAACTCCGGTACTGACCTGATGCAACAGAAGGTTAAGTTGTTAGAAAATCGATAGGGAGGTTCAAACTTCGAGTTTGCCAACCCTATGTTCAAAGTAGAACAAAGCTGTAACGGGTGATGTCAAAAAAAGGCACTCCAAATTGCGGCAACCAAAAGTCAGGGAAGTAGCCTTCGGTGGTATCAATGTTCTTCAAGCAGATTATTCATTGCGGCCTTTTTTTTTAAAGATGTTTCCAATGCCCTTCCTAATTTTTTTCATGGTTTCAATTCCTTTATTCAACGGTTCCGCATTAATATCATCATATCGTTCACTCCCATAATTCTGAATGAACTGCTGCGGATAAATTACAAGTCGGCTATTGGATGGAAAATGTTTTTCGAGTTTAGTCGGAAGATTTTCGAGCACAGCCATATATGAAGTAGCCCCCTTACGAGCAGAAGCCAACACAAATAAATCATCTTCATGTATGTTTCTTGCGAGAATCAGGAAGTCTTGCCAGTCACTAAAATGACTCACGGTAATTGAAGCGGATAATTTCGATTTTTTAACCGCTCTTCCAATGGATTTCTCTGTTAATTCATTGCAAAATAACTGAATGGGTATGCTTAATTCCTGAGCCAATTTTGCAATTTTAGAAAACCAAAGTTCAAACCCGTTTTCATGTTCCGCTAAAGGTGGAGCTGCAATTACAATTCTTTTATGTAATACCAAGGGTTTTTCAAGATGACAGATAAAAGTTGTTTTGTCGGTGTTGCTTAAAATATTATCCACTTTTTCGCCAATCAACTTGTCAATAAATCCGGTGCGTTTTGGCCACCCCAAAACAATGATGTCAGCTATTATTTCTCTTGAAATACGAGCTATTCCACTTGCTGCGTTGTGATCAATGGTGGTGATAATATTTACTTTCGTTTCTGATGCAGAAGCTTGTTTTACGAATTCTTCGAGTTTGATTCTTGCTTTTAAAATATTTATTTCTGCTTCATCATTATTGGAAACTACAGAAAGGACTGATACGGGGTTGGCTGATTTTTTGTCCTTAATAAATATTGAAAATTCAAGTAGTTTTTCAATATTCTCAACATTTGCAATGGGCAATAAAATGTGTTCATTATGAACTCCATTTGCTTTTAAGCCTGTTGTATCATCTTCAGTTTCAATGACGATTTTTTTAGCAGCTTTCTCTGTGGCAAAAGAAGCCACAATACAAGTGATTAGAATTAGTATAATAGTTCCGTTCAGAATATTTTCGTCCAGAATTTCAGCTTTATAACCTACCAAGATTACCGCAAGCGTTGCAGCCGCATGCGCACTGCTCAGACCGAAAATGAGCTGTCGTTGTGCTTTAGAGTATTTAAAAACGAGCTGTGTAAATAATGCAGCAAACCATTTTCCAAATAACGCAACTACTGAAAGCGTTCCTACTACAATAAGTGCCGTGGGGCCACCGATAATAACGTTTACATCAACTAACATTCCTACGCTTATCAAGAAAAAAGGAATGAATAATGAGTTGCCGATAAATTCAATTCGATTCATCAATGCTGAAGAATGTGGGATAAGTTTGTTTAAGGCTAATCCTGCTACGAATGCTCCAATGATTGGCTCAAAGCCTGCTACTTCTGCCAAAAATGCAGCCAAAAACACCATGGACAGGACGAAAATATAATGAGTGTGTTTTTCACTTTCAAGTTTACGAAAGAACCATTCGGCAATTCTTGGAATTATAAGGAACATAATAGCAGAAAAAATAGCTAATGAAATGCCCAATCGAATCCAAAATTCCATATTCAAATTACCCTGACTGTTTCCAATAATTACAGCCAGAATGATAAGTACGGCTGTATCTGTTAATATGGTTCCGCCAACTGTGATGGCGACTGCCTGATTTTTTGAAACTCCCAATTTGCTTACAATTGGATATGCCACGAGTGTGTGTGTGGCAAACATGCTGGCAGTAAGAAAACTGGCATTAAAGTCATATTCGAGAAAGTAATAACAAACGGGAAAACCTATTGCTAAAGGGAAAAAGAATGTGAAAAATCCAAATACGAGACTTTTATTTCGATTCGATTTAAACTCGTTCATATCCAATTCGAGACCAGCTATGAACATAATGTACAGCAGTCCAATCGTTGAAAAGAGGTCAACCGCAGAATTTTTTTCGAGAATATTGAGTCCATACGGGCCGATAATAACGCCAGAAATAATTAGTCCGATTATACTGGGAATATTTAATCTTCTCAGCAGAATGGGAGATAACAGAATGATAAACAGGATTAATGAAAATATGAGTACTGGATTTCCAAGTGGTAATTCAAATTCGTGCATTAAGTGCTTAAAATAATCTGTCATCTTTTTGTTTTATCCTTTTCTATAATAATTCTCGTTATGAATATACTCAATTCCTTTTTTAGGGCTGGAAAAATTTGGCTCTTCTCGCTTTTTAGTGGTTCGGCTTTGTGCAATGGATAAGTGGGATGTGCCAAATGTTGTCTTAGCCCCCTATTCTCTGCACAGAATCCGGTTTAAAGTAGTGTAGTAATTGTGCTTGTCCGATTCAGCCGACGAGCAAAAGTAGGTGTTTATTTCAGGCTTGTCAAGGCTGGTAGCGAGCGACTGATTTTGTGATTGATTTTTTAAGGAATCAGTCGGCCTTGAAAACCCTTGCACAAACACCTCTTTGCGCTGCTTATCGACTGAATCTGATTCTGTGCAGAGAATAGGGGGCCAGGACAACATGTATGGGTATGACTTTGATTTGTTGAAAGTTTGAATGTCAATCGTTTGGTGTCGTTTTACAATTGGGCATAACGGTTATGTATAAAAGTGGTATTAAAAGTACTACTCTTTCAAACCGCGATTAAGTTATTAAATTGTATTGATCCTTCTGTTCAAACTCAACCTGTATTGCTTTTATACAATGCTGAGCGAATGTGCTTACACCTGTGGGTTCAGAAAAGGAAGGGGATGAGACTTCCTGTTTTTACTTGATTAGCTTACTTGTTTTTATTAATTCATATTTAATCTTGATGCTTTATATATATTGTCTTCAACCGTTTACTCGTTTGTCTGCCCTATCCAGCAATTGAAATAGCTGGTTACTTATTTCTGAGCGATTGCGAATGACAACCATGTGCGAAATTCTTGGCATTGGGCCGGTCAATTTTGCTTTTTCAACAAAATCTTTAAATGGCATTTCACCTAAATCCAATCCTAAACGCAGCTCGCCTTTTTTGATGTTAATGGCGGCAAACTCTCGTTTTTTTGTAATAGACACATACGTTTTCTTAATTACAAAATTAACCGAAGCATCCCTTTTCGAGATTGTCCTTTGGAGTTCCTCAAAAAGCGGTCGCATATCCTGATATTTTTCAAACTGGCTATCCAGTAAATTTTTCTCGCTGGCATATACGGGCTTACCACCGTTGAAATAAATACCCGCCAAAAGGCTGGCGTTCATGTGTCCAAATTTATGCTGTCCTTTTAGCCATTTGATTATGTCGTTTCGCTTTTCAATTTCACTTTCTTTGATGGTGCTCAGCCAATCCTTTATGTCATTCCCCGTGCCAGGTTTTAGTCCATCAATAAATTCTTTTTCTATTTCCTGTGAAGTTTTTGCCATGACTTTTGTTTTTATCTCCAGATTCCCAGAATGAAACCAATTACCGTAAAATAAATAACTATATATCCGCCGTTGATGAAAATGTATTTCCAGCTTTTCTGCTCAAACAAGGCGATTACTGCAAAAATGGCTGCCGCCCATCCAAACCCCGCAAGAAATCCTGCTGTCGTTCCCCATTGCCAATCCGTATTTGCGTCTCCTAAGAAAAATGCGAGGTTGTAGGACATTAAGTAAGCCAGCAAAAAAGTAATGCCGTAAGTCTTGGCCGGGTTCGATTGCTTTAGTTGTTCGTCTGATAGGTTATTCTCCTTTTTCCAGGCATTGTAAAACAGGGCGGGTGAATACCAGATAGCCCCCAATACCAGGTTGAAAATTACACAGGCAAATACAGCCCAATGGTTGATAAACATATTTTCCATAAGATTTCTTTTTTAAGTTCAGGACAAAATTCCATAATCGGATTTATCTGTGATAGGAAAAATTTTACCTGCCTTCATTACATTACGGCAGGCGGGCTTGTTCTACTTTATAGGAATGTAATTTAGGAAATCGCCCTTTTGACGTGCATATTCGGTTGGAGTGAAGCCAGAGAACAATTTGAAGTCCGCAATAAAATGGGATTGGTCATAAAATCCGCAATCATAGGCAATAGCAGGCCAGTCAGCGGAAATTTGGTGATCAATTTGTTGAATGGCTTTTTGAAACCGAATAACTTTTAAAAACTCCTTAGGTGTAACCCCAACTTTTTCTTTAAACAGTTTGATGATATGCTTTTGGGAAAAGCCTGCATTGTCCGAGATTTCTTTGATACTACATTGATTTGGAGAACTCAGTATTTTAGATATTGCAAAATCAATAAGAGGGCTTTCGTTTAATTGGTTGATATAACAAGCCAACAATCGTTTTTCCAGAACCTGAAATTTTTTTATAGGTGTTGGTGACTCCAAAATACTTTCCCGGATGTTTAGAATATCCGATTTTAAAACTAGTTCAGCGTCCACCACAAAATTTGTCAGGTTATACATTGGTTCATTCAGAAATGGGAAAGCCTTACCTTTTTTAAACTGAACAATCAGCATTTCACTTTCCTTACCTGAAGGAATTGTTATAGGTTCTGTCCTAAAACCTGAAAACCAAACATTTTGGCAGGATTGAATTTCTTTTAGTGTCTCATTGTCGTAAATGAACTTTGGATAATCGGTAAGGTCGAAAATTATTTGAACTTCTCCGTCAGGTAAAAATCTGTCAACCGAATGTTCAGGATTGTAACCCACATAATAGAAAAAGTGGTCAATAAATTGATTAAGGGGGTAAGCGGGTATGTGAAATTTTGTAATCAAGTTTTAATATGTTTTTCATTACAAAAGGCTAAGAGCAGGCGGCGTATTAAAACAAAGGTTGGCTCGCGATTGAGCGATGCCGATGAACTTTGCAGTTGTAATGCTTTCATTCCACAAAGCCATCAAGTGCCAGCATCCCGTCCTTTTCATTAATATAATTAATTGCCGGGCTGAACACATAATTTTCCGGATTATTTTTTCATGTAAATTAATCTATCCAACATTCACTCGTGAAAGTAGCATAGTAAATACATTCTTTATTGATGAATCCGTATTTGAGGCCTTCCAGGTGTGCCACACTTTGCTGACATTGAAAATCAATCAATTTTCACCTAAAATAAAAAGTGGAAGTGTGGCACAGCCATTGCCTACAACCTCAAGAAGATGCTAAAATTCAAAAGCAACAGGCCGA
>DASWHX010000118.1:0-26515 GCA_036397995.1 Cyclobacteriaceae bacterium | reverse complement strand
GTTGAAATCAATTCCGTTACGACTTATCATTAAAGCGGCGCCTGCTGCTCCCAGTAAAATCCCCAAAACCTTTAACGCGGTTACTCTTTCTTTCAAAATTAACCAGGAAAAAATCAGCACCATTACAGGATTGATAGTCATAATAATGGAAGCGCTGATCGGGCTGGTCATCGACAAGCCTTTAAAGAAAGCCAGCTGATTTGTAGCCACGCCAAAGATTGCGCAAAGAAAGAACCGCTTTAAGTCAGTCAAATGCATCCACTCCTTGATCCAGACCCGCTGAATGACCCAAAGTAAAATAATGGAGACAAAAACCCGTACCAGGATGAGTCCGAAAGCATCCACATATTCCGGCATGACAATTTTTGCAATGCTGTAATTGGCACCGTAAATCAAACCCACAGTTAGCAGGCCTCCATGAATTTTGAAACTCTCGCTCATCGAAGGGGCAAATATAACTTGTTCAATTTGAAATGTTGAACCCAACATTCCGGACGTTTTATTCTTTTATGTATCTTAGAAAGATGTTTCAGGATAACACACCATTAGCTGAAAGAATGCGGCCTAAACTGCTGGGGGAATTATTAGGTCAGGAACACCTTGTTGGAGAGGGAAGTGTTTTGAGGCAAGCCATTCATTCCGGAATTATCCCCTCAATGATTTTATGGGGGCCGCCCGGAACGGGAAAAACTACAATTGCAAATATCATTGCCAATGAGGTAAAATCACCGTTTAAAACCTTAAGCGCCGTTAGTTCCGGAGTTAAAGATGTTCGCGAAGTAATTAATAAGGCAGGAAAGGGCAGCAAAGTAATTTTATTTATTGATGAAATCCACAGGTTTAACAAATCCCAGCAGGATGCACTTTTGAGCGCTGTGGAGAAAGGTATAATTACTCTAATTGGCGCGACCACTGAAAATCCTTCTTTTGAAGTAAACTCTGCTCTGCTTTCACGTTGCCAGGTTTACATACTGAAACCCTTGCTGGAGGAACATCTGAAAACTTTATTAGATAAATGCCTGCGTGAAGATTATGATTTAAAAGACCGTAAAATTACCATCAAAGAATACAAAGCATTATTTTCAATTTCGGGCGGCGATGCCAGAAAATTGATAAATCTTTTAGAACTGGTTACGGATTCTCAATCGAATGGTGAAGTAATAATTACCGATGAAATGGTTGTCAATGTTGCCCAACAGCGCGTGGCGGTTTACGACAAGAGCGGGGAGCAGCATTATGATATTATCTCAGCCCTCATAAAGTCTTTAAGAGGAAGTGATCCCAATGCGGCATTATACTACCTGGCAAGGATGATAGAGGGTGGTGAAGATGTAAAATTTATTGCCCGCAGAATGTTGATTCTGGCATCGGAAGATATTGGAAACGCAAACCCAACTGCATTGGTGATGGCTAATGCCTGCTTTCAGGCAGTAAATGTAATAGGTTATCCGGAGGCACAACTTATCCTGAGCCAGTGCGCGATTTACCTGGCAGGTTCACCTAAAAGTAATTCTGCAACTACCGGTATTGGAAATGCGCTGAACATAGTTCGTGAAACAGGCGACTTACCGGTGCCTCTGCATTTGCGCAATGCTCCCACCAAATTGATGAAAGAGGAAGGATATGGTAAAGGGTATAAATACTCTCATTCATTTCCGGGAAATTTTGCTGAACAGGAATTTTTACCGGATTTGATTTCAGGAACAAAATTTTTTGAACCCGGAGATAACCCGCGCGAAGAGGAAATGCGCAAGCAGTTGCGGAAGTTATGGAAGGACAAATATGGTTATTGATTTGCAAGTTTTTTTGCAAGCCGTAGTTTTAAACTCCTATTTTCATCCATTAATCCCCGGTAAACGCTGATGTTTTGCCTTAACAAAGCCTGATAACCAACTGCTACATTGGTAAATTCGGTTCCCAATTCAGCTTCTGGCAACAATTTTCCGGCAAGAATATCTGCATTTCGGTATATGAAGGGTATACAATAATTATTCATATAGTCATAATGGAGACTTTGTTTGAGCATCACTTCATCCACTTTATTATAATACGAGTTAATTTCTTCCCGTAGTTCATAGTCTGAAAATACATCCAGATTGCCACTATATTTAATCGTTTCAAAAGTGGAAGTTTCTGCTGTGAACTGGCTAAATGAAACCAATACTTGCAACAGATTGGCAATGCCGGCTTCATCCAGTTCTTCCTTATTTACTTTTGAAAGAAAACTAAAAAGAATCGAATCCTGATGCTCAACAAAAGGAAGCAGTTCTTCAAAATCATCTGCATCAAAAGTTAAATCTCTCATTAAACTGCCGTAATACTTTAATGCCAATTGTTTTTGGTTCATTTGTTGTCTCCAGCTATTCAGGAGAAGCGCGGCAGTGATACCTATAAAAACCACGAATAGTTGCATGAAATGATGAGTCCAGTCTATTTTCTTCATGGATGAGAAATTTGAAAATCCAATAAAATTAAGAATTTTCAGAATTTAGCTCTATTCTTTTTATGGGATAATTATTTTCCCCGGTACCGATAGTGACCGGTGATTTCAAAATCAAATAAGCAATCGGAAATTTCCGGTCCGCGCCCTATATTATGCGCGACCAGAGATCTTTTTCCATCAGTTGATTTTTGGCTAATGATAATACCGATATGGGTTATACCTGCACCGAGATTCCAGGTCACAATATCCCCAAAGCTATAATCAATGGGATTATTCGTAATTTCTTTCACTTCTCCGAACCTGCTGAAAAACTTCATCAGGTTTAGCACACGCCTGTGATCAATATTTTTGTCCGGACCATTTAATCCCCAGTTCTTAGGGTATAGGTGAAAGTTAGCCATCATGTCTTCATGAACTTTCTGTTGCAAATCAATTCCTATCCGGCGGTATGAACGAATAACCAGATCCGTACACACTCCTTTATCTGAAGGAATATCTCCGTTAGGATATCCTATTGCAAAATAGGAACCATCGTAGGCAACAGGTTGCGTGGTTCTGAATACCGCGGCTTCGGAAAGTTCAGAATAGAAATTATCCTGAAGAATTCCGGAAGATAGGAAGACAAAAAGGAGGAAAGATTTCACTTTGGAGATGTTTATTTCTCCAGATTACAACGTTTCTTTAATAAGTTTAGTTTAGGTTATTAAAGTTTATACT
This sequence comes from Cyclobacteriaceae bacterium, assembly GCA_036397995.1. Lineage (GTDB taxonomy): Bacteria > Bacteroidota > Bacteroidia > Cytophagales > Cyclobacteriaceae > DASWHX01. Next base: position 23,355 of record DASWHX010000118.1, on the reverse strand, counting down.
CTGAAGTTGAATCAAGGAGCATGCGTCAGCATCTCTCAGGCCATCCCGTAAAATCAAAAACAAACTAGTTATCCGTGGTTTCTTTTATTCATTCCTAAGTGAATTAACCGGGTTGGCATGTGCAGCTTTCAGCGATTGTGCAATAATTATTGTTAGAGCAAAAACCAGGGCAATTAATCCGGTAACCGGGAAGATCCACCAGTAAATTTCTGTGCGGATGGGATATCTTTCCAGATAGTTATTCATAAGCCACCATGAAATTGGAGAGCTGATAATAAATGCGACAATGACCAGCTTAGAAAAATCCCTTGACATCAGGTTTATTAAACTTGCTACTGAAGCGCCAAGAACTTTTCGAATACTGATCTCTTTTGTTTTTTGTTCGGCTGTGTAAGAAGCAAGCCCAAATAATCCCAGGCCGGTGATTAAGATTGTCAGAAAAGCAAATAAGCTCGCTAGTGTGCTGGTTAAATTTATAGTTGTAAATTTACGCGCGAATTCTTCATCTGCGAATTTATATTCAAACGGATAGGCTGAGTTATATTTTTCAAAAACACTTTGCACTTTTTGCAAAGAGGCATTAAGGTCGTTGGTTTTTCTAAGTCGTATAGTTACCACGCCTATCCAGGTAGGATCCATTATGGCAAACATTGGTTTAACGGGCTGGGAAGGAGAGCCCATGATAACGTTATCTATTATACCAATAAGGGTTCGCTTATGACCCCATAAATCAAATTCAGTTCCAATGGGATTTTCAAGGCCCATAATTTCCAATCCGGCCTTATTTATTATTATGGCTAATGTATCACTTTTGAAATCTTCAGAAAAGTCGCGGCCTTCCAGAATTTTGATCCCCATTGTCTTACAGTAATCATAATCGGTGGAGATGGTAGTAAAAATTACCCGCAAATCTTCCGGTTTACCCGGCCAACCCAGAAAATTGTTGGAATTTATCTGGGTAATTGCACTATTGGAACGATTGACGGCCAGTGCTTCTCCTGAATTCAGAAGTTCCTGCTTAATCACATTATAATTTTCTGCCAACTCATCGTTATAAGTCACGGAAATTAAATTCTCCTGGTCATACCCAAGGTCTCTTCCTTTTGATAATTGAATTTGTTGATAGATAACAATTGTCCCTATTATCAGCAGTATGGAAAAACTAAACTGCAGCGTAACCAACACCTTGCGTGGAGTACTGGCACCTTTTCCGATATGAACTTTTCCTTTCAATACTTTCACCGGACTGAAGTGTGATAAGTAGAAAGCCGGGTAACTTCCGGAGAATAACCCAATAATGAGAACAAAGCCTATTCCAAATAACCAGTAATTATAGTTTGTATAGTCTATGAATAATTGCTTTTCCACAAGAGTATTGTAAGAGGGCAGAAGCAATTGAGAAAGACCAATTGCTATGATGAATGCTATCAAAGCAATAAATACAGATTCTCCTATAAATTGAAGAATCAATTCCCATCTCGTTGAACCTACGCTCTTTCTAATTCCCACTTCACGTGCTCTTCTTTCAGATCTTGCCGTTGCAAGATTCATGAAATTAATACAGGCAATAACCACAATAAATATGGCGATGATCGTAAACAATTGAACATAATCGCTCATGCCCCCTGTTTCAACACCATTTTCAAAATTTGAATGCAGCCTCCAGCGGATTAATGGATGTAAAAAGAATTTTCTCTCTATATCATCCTGCCCATTTCTGGTAAGCAAATCTGCAATGTTTTGCTCAACGGAGATTTCATTTTCAGGCTTATCCAATTCCACATAAACCTGAAACGAATAATTTCCCCAATTTGTAGTATTGCGTTTTACCCAATCACTGTGTTGGTAATAGTAATTCCAGGGGAGAAGATAATCAAATTGAAAAGTTGAATTTTCAGGAACGTCTTTTAATATTCCAACAACCTTTACATCATTTTCATTATCAACCCGGATGATTTTATCCATTGGATCCTCATCCGGAAACAAAGTCTTCGCCAGGGATTCTGTGATTACTATCGATGAAGCATCATCCAAAACCACTGAAGCATCTCCCTGAATTAATGGAAATTCGAACATTTCAAGAAATTCATCAGAAGCAAAATAACCCCGTTTAATAATTCTGATATCATTAACTCTAAGAAGGTGCTCGTTTCCCCAATCAGTTACCGCGGTGTTCTTAATCTTTGTGTCAGCGTCCTTCATTGCCATATGAGTGGGCAGGGGAACCGATCGCCATGAATTTATGTTTCCATCAAATTCTGCATTTACCCACACCTGGTAAAGCCGGTCTGATTTAGGATGAAATTTATCAAAAGCAAGTTCATCCTGTACCCAAAGCAATATTAAGATACTACACGTGATGCCAATTGCGAGTCCGCTAACATTGATAATCGAGTAAACGTAATTCTTAATGAGGTTACGAATTGTAACCAGGAAGTAATTTCTAAGCATAGGAATTTAGTTATTGTTACTTATTATACCTGATTTCTGGCGTTTAGTTACAGAATCAGGGAAACTTTCCCTGAAAGACCCGCCTTAATTGGAAGAGTTGTATCAGTCTGTAAAAAATTTACTAAAGGATTTGCTGAAGTACCTGCATCACGTTACCGGCTACAATCTTGTGCCCTTGAACATTCGGGTGAATTCCATCAGGAAGGTTGAGGGTTGGATCTCCTGCAACTCCATCCAAAAGGAATGGAATCAAAGCAGTATCATTGTCATTGGCCAACTTCGGAAACATGGTTTGAAATTCATTAGAATATTCAGTGCCCATATTTGGAGGAACCATCATGCCTGCAATAACAATTTTAACAACAGGGTATTTTTTCCTAACCTGATTAATTATTCCCTGGAGGTTTTCTTTGGTTGAACTCAGTGGTACTCCGCGTAATCCATCATTGGCGCCAAGTTCAAGAATGAAAACGTCAATATGCTGATTCAGGATCCAATTTATCCTGCTTAAACCGCCGGCAGAGGTTTCGCCACTTACTCCTGCGTTAACCACCCTGTACTGCTGACCGTTGCTGTTGAGCATCTTTTCAACCAACGCCGGGAATGCCTGCTCCGGAGTGAGTCCATAGCCTGCTGTCAAACTATCTCCATAGAATAAAATAGTTTTTGATTCCTGGAAACCCTGGAAGGAAGAAATCAGTACTAGAAGTAATATCAAATGGGTTCGGAGAGTCATTTTAAACATTTTTGTCATAAATCAGCTACCTTAGACATTAGTTAAAACTTTATTTCTACAATAATGTTTCAGTTTAGTATCGCCAGAAACTAAAATTATGCCGGAAATACTAGGAGTTCAAAATTTAGTAAAGAAGTTTTCGTCTTCAAAGCAAGAACTAACAGTAATTGATGATATTACTTTTTCCGTCGAAGAAGGATCATCAATTGCAATTGTTGGTCCCTCTGGCAGCGGTAAAACAACTTTGCTGGGATTATGCGCGGGTCTTGATGTACCTACTTCCGGAATTGTTTCTTTAGTAGGCATAAAATTAAATTCTTTGGATGAAGACGATCGAGCCTATGTGAGAAACCAAAAAGTGGGATTTGTTTTTCAGAATTTTCAGTTACTCCCAACCCTGACGGCGATTGAAAATGTAATGGTTCCACTTGAATTACGTGGTGAAAAAAATATTGGAAAACGCGCTACTGAACTTATGGACAGAGTAGGGCTGGGTGACAGGACTAATCACTACCCTTCCCAGCTCTCAGGTGGTGAACAGCAACGTGTGGCCATCGCGCGGGCATTCATTTCATCACCACAGATTTTGTTCGCTGATGAACCCACAGGCAACCTGGATGAAGAGACCGCCTCAAGAGTAACAAACCTGCTCTTCGAATTAAATAAATCGGAAGGAACAACTTTAGTATTAGTAACTCATAATGTGTCACTTGCTGAAAATACAGAACGTATTTTACATCTGAAGCGTGGAAAATTAGAAAGTGATCAACTATTAGTTCAAAAGCCAAAGAATTTTGGAGTACATAATTAAAATAAAAAAGAAGCGGAAGAATCTCTTCAATGATTGGTGGGTCTGGAAAATGGCATGGATGGATGCCAGACATAATTTTTCCAGACTATTCCTTTTTATTTCCTCAATTATAATTGGAATAGCGGCATTAGTTGCGATCAATTCATTTCGGGATAATCTTCATCAGGATATCAATGATCGGGCAAAGGATTTACTTGGAGCAGACCTGGTAGTTTCTTCCAACAAGACTTTTGATGAGAACACCCTGGCCCAGTTTGATTCTCTTAAATATGCTCAGGCAATGGATGCCCGTATGGCCTCTATGGTTCTGTTTAAGAGCGAGATCGAAGGAACGCGCCTTGTGCAAATTGTTGCTGTTAAGGGCGGGTTTCCTTTTTATGGAAAGGCGGAAACTTTACCGGAGAATGCCTGGTATAATCTGGATTCAGGCACTTATGCATTGCTGGATGAAAACCTTGCCATTCAGTATGAAGTCAGCACCGGTGATTCGGTAAAGGTGGGAAGTATCATGTTTCCGGTGGCGGGTGTAGTTACAAACCTTCCGGGAGTAACCGGATTCAGTTCCACTTTTGCGCCATCGGTATATATAAGTTTTGATAAACTTGAAGCCACGGGTCTTGTTCAATATGGCTCACGCATAAATTATAACAGGTATTTTAAAACCGATAGTGATGCAGACACTGAAGAACTGATTTCTACCTTAAGACCAGGCCTTCGACGTAATGGGTATTCCTACGATGATGTGGAAGAAAGAAAAGAAGATATGGGAAGAGGACTGGATAACCTGTATCGATTTTTCAATTTGTTGGGATTTGTTGCCCTGATACTTGGATGTATTGGAGTGGCAAGTTCGGTGCACATTTATGTTCAGGAGAAACGCCCCTCAGTGGCTGTACTTCGATGTCTCGGAGCCAGCGGATGGCAATCGTTTAACATTTTTCTGCTCCAGGCCTTATTCCTGGGGATGATTGGAAGTTTTATTGGTGCCGTGTTTGGGGTGCTGATTCAATATCTAATCCCCTGGCTTTTCTCAGACCTGATACCCATGGAGATAAATATTAACCTCAGTTGGCTATCCATAGGTGAGGGCATGTTATTGGGATTGATTATTAGTGGTATTTTCTCATTTCTGCCTTTAACCGGGATTCGTTCAATACCACCACTGGAAGTACTGAGAACCGCGTTTGAAAAACCTAAAAGAGTTAGTAAAATCCGAATCCTGGTAATTGCATTAGCGCTGCTTTTCCCTTTGGGATTTGCTATTTATCAAACCGGCCGGATTGATGTAGGGCTAAGTTTTTTTGCTGCCTTGATTCTAACCTTCCTGGCTCTATACGCTGTGGCTCAACTATTAATAATCCTGTTAAAGAGGTTTTTCCCATCATCGTGGACTTTCATTTGGCGTCAGGCTCTTGCCAATCTTTTCAGACCCTACAACCAGACTACCGTGCTCATGGTCGTAATCGGGCTGGGTGCCTTCCTGGTAAGTACGTTGAATTTAGTTCAGAATAGTTTATTGAATCAGGTGGAATTTATCGGCTCAGGCAGCCGGGCAAATACCGTATTATTCGATATCCAAAGTAGTCAGCGTGAAGGAATTATTGAGCTTACAAAAGATCATGAAGTAGAAATACTACAAATGGTGCCGATAGTTACGATGAAGATAGAAACTGTAAAGGGGAGAACTGTGCGGGAAATACAGGAAGATACCACCGACAATGTTTCTAACTGGAGTATAACGCGCGAATACCGGGTTACCTACAGGGATTCATTAATCGATTCGGAAACGCTTATGGCCGGAGAGTTGATGCCCGGATATGATAGGGATAATGATGATTCTTTGTTTGTATCGGTATCTGAAAGCATGGCCGAACGACTTGGTGTAGATCTGAAAGACGCAATAACTTTTGATGTACAGGGAGTTTCGATCAAGACATACATTGGAAGCATTCGCGATGTTGATTGGCAAAGAATTCAAACCAATTTCATTTTCGTATTCCCCCTGGGTGTTCTGGAAGAAGCGCCGCAATTTCATGTTATGATGGCCAAGATCAGGGATAAAGAAAAATCAACCGGGTTCCAACGTCAGCTTATCGCCCGATTTCCGAATGTAAGTGTTATTGACTTGACACTTATTCTAAAAACGGTTGATGATTTTATGGGCAAGGTGGCCATGGTAATTCAATTCATGGCACTCTTTAGTATTTCTACAGGGATGGTTGTGCTGGCCGGCGCGGTAATTAACAGCAAGTATTTACGGTTAAAAGAAAATGTGTTGCTCCGGACACTTGGCGCTCTGAGGAGACAAATTGTTAAAATGACGCTGATTGAGTATGCTTATCTGGGCTTGTTTGCCGGACTAACCGGAGTTATTCTTTCACTACTTGCAGGCTGGGGATTAACTATATTTTTCTTCGATGTTGTTTTCTTTCCGGATTTGCTTGGGTTATCACAAATCTGGATTGGCATTACGATGTTGACAATGCTGGTGGGCTGGGTAAATACCCGCGGGATTTTTGATCGCTCCCCATTGGAAGTTTTACGTAAGGAGGTTTAAGCGTCCTCCAGAACGGTATTTGGAATTCTTATTTTGAATGATGTGCCCTTGTTAAGCTCTGACTCTACCATAATAACTCCATTTATTTTTTCAACAGTCTCTTTAACAATATAAAGGCCAAGACCTGACCCTTTTGATTGCTCGTGCCCCCGGTAAAAAATATTAAATATCTTATCAAGATTTTCCGGAGGAATCCCAATTCCGTTGTCTGAAATCTCAAGGCTCAGTCCATGGCTTTCAATTGTTGCAGATACTTTTATAAAGGGATCCTTCTTTTTTGGATCAAAATACTTGATTGCATTGGATATTATGTTATTGAGAATAATTTCAAGTCGCCCCTGATCGCTATAAAACTCTCCATCCCCATCAATCAAAATTTGTTTGCTGATCTTATCTCCGCTTTCAATAAAGTTATGGTACTCAAATGTTTTTTCAATCAGTGATTTAATATTGATCACCTCGGCGGATATGCCCAATCGGCTGTTTCTTGAATAATCAATAACATCCTTTATAAAATAATCAAGCTTAGTAATACTTTTTTCTATAAGATCAATGTATTTTCTCAGGTCGGTGCCATTTTCAGATTTAACCAGATTAATTAAGCCAAGTACCGAGGTGAGAGGCGCTCTCAAATCATGAGCCGCGCTATAAACGAACTTGTCAAGTTCCGCATTTGCCTTTTCCAATTCAAGATTTTTTTCTTTTAGTCTGTCTTCACTTTCCTTTAGCTGACTGATATCAACAATTTGAGCGAGTAGAAAATCAGATTTTCCCAGGTTGGAAATCCTGGCAACTCGTGTTATTGTGTGCAGGTAGCTACCGTTTTCACGCAACACTTCCATCTCTCCCTGGAACTCCTCAAATTCTTTCTTCTTTAACTTGCTTAAATGATCAAGCGTATAATCCATCTTCTCCGGATGGATTAGTGAAACCAGGTCTTTCTGTAAAACACTTGAATTTCTGAAACCCAATGTATTGCTGAATGATGCATTTACATCTGAAATAAATCCATCCAGCGTTAGGATAGCCATTCCAACAGGGGCGGCTTCAAAGACAGTTCTGAACCTCTTCTCCGAGCTTTCCATTAATTCCGCTGAAGCCTTTTTATCGGTAATATCAACAGCACTAAAAAGCACTGCACGGATTTCTTTAGCCTCAATTCGAACAGGGATATATTTGAATTCAAACCAGTAAGCAACGTCATCTTTACTGAATAACTTTGAATGAACAATTACGCTTTCTCCTTCGAGTGCTTTGTCAAAATTCGACTGAAATTTTTTTCTTTGCCCATCGAACAGGAAATCAAGGATATAATCTCCTTCTTTTATGGTTCTGGAAAAAAATCGCTGAAGAATCTCCTCTCCGTTCCGGTTCACTTTTATTACTCTGTAATTCCGGGAAAGCAGGAAGATTGAATCTTGAATGCTGTCTACTAATGTTCTGAAGTCATTGTTGCTGCGCTGCAGTTTTTTTTGCATTAGAATTATATATTCCAGAATGAGATATCCCAGGGCTCCTGAAAAAACGAATAATGTGATAAAGATATAGGGATCTATAATGGGGTTTTCAATGCTCAGGATGATTGGGGCCAAGAAAACAGCATATAAAATCAGAAAAACAAGCAATTTTCTTGGGTTTGTAAACACCAGGCAAATTCCAAGGATAGAAAAGAAAGTTACCGCCCCGGTAAATGTGTCAAGTTGGTTAATTACAATCAGATAAGTTAGCCAGATTATATATAGAAATACTTGGATTAAAATGATACGGGTTAAATTTTTAATAACCCAACTTCTCTTATAGGAGAGGAAATAAGTACCAAAACACATTATCACAAACCCGGTTCTCATCCAAATTGGGTCCAGGGGTCGCTCCGGAAAAAGTCTGATAATCACTCCCAATGTCAATAAAGTCAGTCCACCGTAAAGGAGCAGCATTCTGAGCAATGCAGTTTGTGGATTTTGAATATGGCGCTTCACAATTTTGAGAAATGAATTTACTGAATTGAAATTGTAAAAAGAAGCGGATTCCCTAAATATAACCGGCTACTTTGTACGCAATGGTTCCCACCCATTCCTTAAACAGTTTACTCCATTTCATCAATGCGTCAACCTGTGGGAACAAGAGTGTATCCAGGCCAAATTCCCGGGGATGTCCGAGAAAATCTGTGGTAAGGAAATCGGCATCCAAATTTATTTTATTGAAACAGCGCTTTGAGCGGGGCATATGAAAAGCGGAGGTTACCACTAAAATTTTTGGTGGCTTGTTATATAAGCTGTCAATGATTTTTTTTGAAAAGATCGCATTTTCCCGCGTGTTTCTGGATTGATCTTCAATTATGATTTGCTCCTTTGGAACGCCAAAAATTTCCAATGCCATTGCAAGTGAAGGAGCCTCGGAATACTTCGCATTAATTAATCTTCCTGTACCTCCACTAACCAAAAACTTATCAATTTTACCCATCTTATAAAGAAACAAAGGGTGAACCACCCTATCGGCTCCCCGATCAAAGTGAACTCTGTCTCTTGGTTCAAGATTAGTTTTTGTTACACCACCTAGAATTATCGCGATGTCATAGCGCGTGTCTATTTTCTCAAATTCAATTGGCGGCTCTTCCCAGATCAGATAAATTTCATTTACCAGGAATTCATTTCCAAATAAAAAAATAAGTCCAATACCGATAACCAACAATTTCTTGCCAATTCGCTTTTTTCTAAAGATTAGCGCTGCTACCATTGTTGCGGTTATCCAGGTAAGCGGCATGATCAGGATATTGACTAATTTGGAAAGTACAAAAAACATCTGTGTTTGAATTTTCTATCGTCTCAATCGGTAAGATAAACTGGTAAATGAGTTTAAAATTTTTCTTAACCAATCATAGTAAAGGCTAGTTGAAAGAATAATTACCATTAACCAAATAACCCCTAAATTGAATTGAAATGTTGATAGATACCTTCCAAAAAAAGGCTTCTCCGGAACGTAAAACGGTGTTCTTAAGCTTGCGATAGACCCATTGCTTTCAGGTCGCAGAAAAATCGGATATATTTTCCTGATCAATTGGCCATCCTGTTCCACGATCCTTTCGGGATCAGCCATATTTTTCACCACCTGGGCAATTCGGTCATTTTGATAACTATACCGAAGATTCTCAAATTCTCTGCGTTTCTCAGGCTCCTCAATGTAACCATTAATTATTTGTTCCTTCTCGTCATTAGCATTGTTAAACTGATTTGAATAGAACTTTTTTAGTATTTCCAGAAATTCTTTCAGTGTTTGGTAAGAAGTGTCATTGAAATTCCCCATGCTTAGCAGGTTAATATCAAGTTTGTCATGACCAACCAGGTTAAGTTCTTTGTTAATTTCCAACCTGAGTAATTCAAGGTTGGCTTGCATATCCTTTTTTATGTCCGGATCATTAGACCTGAAATAGGTGTGACAAAAATCAAGTTTGCTTTCGAGTTTTGGAACATAATAAGACTTCTTATACTCTGCATTGCCCATAGTCCTGTCGAATTCAAAAAAAAGTTTCTGATATCTGTTCTCTTTAAATTGAGTAACCATCGCGGCCTCGTAAGCCCATCGGCTTGCCATGAGATCACCGACAAGAGGAACTTTATCCTGCGCACTCAAGCGCGGGTTAAGATTGTCAAAGTTTACAACAACTCCGCTTAATATTAGCTGGGGGATAAGCAGAATAGGAATCAAAATGTAAATAGTTACCGCTTTGTTGAAAGCGCTGCTGATATTGAGACCCAATAAATTGGCAAAACATGAAACTGAGAAAAGAATTGCCCAATGCTGGAGGAACATTCCTTTGATTTCTAAAATAGAATTTCCCACAATCACAAATGCGAGAGTTTGAAACGCGCTAATGAAAAATAGAATACCGACTTTGGAGGAAAGATAACTTCCACGACTCAAATTAAGAAAGGCTTCTCTTTTCAGGATTTTTGCATCACGAATAATTTCTTCCGCACTAACGGTCAGTCCCATGAATAATGCAACAATTATTGACATGAATAAGTAAGCGGGTATATTTACATTCTTTCCAAAAAAATATTCTTCTCCACTGGTTTGTGATGTCGCGAATCTTACAATATAAGCCAGAATGAAAGCGAGAACCGGTGCTTCAAGAAAATTGATCACCAAATATTGCTTATTGCTGATTTTGGTGAGGACGTCCCGGATACTGAAAATTCTCAGTTGCTGAAACCTTCCCGGGATGCTTAAAGAAGGTGGAGGTGGGTCATGAACTTCTTTGATTTGCTCAATGTTGATCATTTTTTCAAAATAACGGTTCCATTGCTGAGGCGTAATTTTACGCTCATCTGTTATTCTCCCGTATTCATCAACTACCTTGGTTTCAATTATTTGGAAAATCTGTTCAGGATTTACATTGCCGCACTCAATGCATTCTCCTTCCTGGCTGTTAACCATTTCCACGATTTCCTTGAAATAAATTACAGCTTCAATTGGATTGCCATAAAAAATCTGATAGCCGCCAACATCTAGAATAACCAGCTTATCAAACATCTTGAAAATATCTGATGATGGCTGGTGAATTACAACAAAGATTAGTTTACCCCGTAAGGCTAATTCCTTGAGGAGATCCATTATGTTTTCAGAATCCCTTGACGACAATCCTGAAGTAGGTTCATCGACAAAAAGTACAGCCGGCTCCCTTAATAACTCCAGTCCTATATTTAGTCTTTTACGCTGGCCACCTGAGATTGTCTTATCCAGTGGAGAACCCACCCGCAAGTCCCTGGTTTCTGAAAGCCCTAAATTACTTATGGTCTTTAGCACCAGTTTATTTAACTCGTCTTCACTTAAATTGTCAAAGCATAACTTAGCCGCATAATACAAATTTTGGTACACCGTCAGCTCTTCAATCAGCAAATCATCCTGCGGTACAAATCCAATTACTCCTTCAATCTTTTCAGGATCCCTGTGGATGTCAATCCCGTTGATGGTAACACTTCCCTTATAGGGAGCTTCAGTGCCATTTAGTACATTCAGCAGAGTAGACTTGCCTGAGCCGCTGGCGCCCATAAGCCCAACCATATGGCCCGACTTCTCTTCAATTTCAATTCCGCGCAGTCCGATTTTGCCACTTCTGAATTTGTACCAGATTTTATCGGTCTTAAACGCAATGTTGGTTTCGTATTCGGGAGTATGAAAGCATCCGATAATATCACTATAAAATAGCGGATCAAGATGGTGAGCTCTCAGGGTGCTGCCAAGCGAAAAAACTCTCACCCTTTCAGGCTTCAGGGGAATGCCATTCAGGAAAATGTCCATTTTTCCCAAATACTTAACAAAATAGAAACCACTGGATGGAAGATGTAAAAATGCGAAGAAGCCGCGGAGGTCTGCGCGCGGCAAATGCAATTTGTAATTTTCACCACCGGCCGAATCTACAATCAATACCTTTTCAGCGGACAGCTCAGTAGCGGTTTTACCTATCAGGAACCTGGTGATAACTTCCACATCAGCCTGATTAATGTTGAATTCATCTGCAATTTTTCTGACGAGTTTATCTTCCATATCGGAAATTATTCCGTCTGCCAGAATCAACTCAATCAGGTTTAGCATTAAAATAACTTTTTGTTGAAAGGTAAGCTCAAGATTAATATGCGCGCAAATTTTTTCAACCTCTTTTAATTCATCCCGGTTCTTGTCGGAGAAGCTCAATATTCTGTTTGCAGCTTCATCAAATTGATTAATATATTCCTTGGCTTTATTTTCATTAAGATGATCCAGCAGGAAATGTTCGATGGAATCGCGCTCGCTTTGGGTAACGTCATCTTCTTTGGCTACAATAGCAAAAAGTTCAATTATAGCACGCAATAAAGGTTCACTCATTTGGGTTGATAGGGGAGTTTAGTATTGTCTAAATATAAGGCGCTAATTTAATTTTAGCTAAATTCACCCGTTACAAACCTTCGTGAATTAAGAGAATTCACAAATTCTTGTTCCCGGTGACAAAATTCATTTTGGCATCTTTAAAGAAAAAAAAGGCCCGTACCACGGGCCAATTTATATATAGCAGGTAGATTAGGCTAGTTTACGATGCTGTTCCTGATTTCAGAAATTTTGTCACTAATTGCGGTTAGATATTCACCACTTAGAATAAGGTCCGCCTGATTCTGAGAAATTTTCTCTTCTATATCAGATTCCTCATAAATAGTTTTCAATTCCCTAAACGAAGCAATCAATCCGGCTAACTCGCTATCAGCCGGCAAATCCTCCAACATGTCAATAAGGTCGGTAAGTGGTTTCTCCTGATTCAGAATCACCCTGATAATAGGAGTGAGGATGAGGTTTTTGGCTTCTTCCGGCAACAGGTCTTTAGGATATGTTTCGACAAGCTTCGTTGCAATGGACAGACCTTCAACAAAACTTCCTGACAAAACCATAACGGCAACCTTGGTTCTATCATCATTCCTCAAGTATTCATCCGCCTTCCCAACTGATTCATTGATAATGCTTGCCAGCGAATCCCTGCTGTTCAAATTGCTTTCAAATCTCTTTAATAGCTCAACATCAAACGCGCCGGTTATGCCCATATTATCCGCAATACCCTTAGAGGCATTCAGGTAATTCAGGGCTTCCTGCGTCTTATTGTAACTGCTTAAATAGCCAATATCTGTTGCATAAATTCCGAGATTGAGGGCAGACTTTTGACTAGTCGATTTATAGGAATCTGCTCTTTCAATCGGATTTACAAGACTTTCATTAAAATCAGCCCCGGTTGCCTCCAAAAGAAACGGAACTTCAGATGGAGGTGGCAGTTCATGAATCACAGAGCTAATTTTTTCTTTTAACTCTTCTTCGGCAGCGGCAAATTCATCAGAAGCATCTTCTGTCGATTTTGTCTCAGATCCACAACTGGCAAGCCCGGTGAAAAGGGCCAAAATAAATATTCGATTGATTAAGGCGCTATTATTCATTTCTATTGATAAGTTTCGGTTTTGTCGCAAGATACTATTATCTGATTATTGTCCAAAGATTGGCAATTAGATAAAGGCTCAATTTAATGTTATTGTACAATTTTATCTAAGTTAATATGAAAAAAGAACCATTTATCTGTCACCCAATTCCACTCGCCAGAGCGGTGTAACAAAGCAGTCATTGTGGTCGTCTAAAGATTAAATTAATCACCCCCAATGGTCAAAAACTATCTGAAAATCGCTTTCCGGAATATTGCCAATCAAAAGCTTTATTCATTTATTAACATCATGGGCCTGACAATTGGCATTGCCGGGTCTATTTTTATCCTTTTTTATGTGGTAGATGAGCTTTCCTACGACAAGTTTCATACGGATGCAAAAAGAATTTACCGGGTAGGATTGCAAGGGAAAATTGCCGGTCAGGAAATTAATGTTATTTACACCTGTCCCCCGCTTGCTAATGCGATGGCGAATGAATTCCCGGAAGTGGAAAGCGCGGTTCGATTGGGACAAAATCTTGAAATACTATTCCGGTATGAGGATATGATATTTTATGAATCCGATGTTCTTGATGCAGACTCAAATTTCTTTTCATTCTTTTCTTTCAAATTATTGAAGGGAAATCCCGAAACATGTTTGGCCGAACCAAACTCCCTGGTGATAACAGAAGACATGGCACAAAAATATTTTGGGAATGAAGATCCGATAGGAAAAATTCTGGTAATCGGAAACCAAAATACATCATACAAAGTAACCGGCGTTTCTGAAAATCCTCCTCATAATTCACACTTTACCTACAAGGCATTATTAACCACAGTATCTCAAGACCAGTTTCGAGATGATATCTGGCTTAACAATGGAATACACACTTACTATAAACTTCGACCAGATGCAACCAATGAAAATATGCCAGATAAGTTTGAGGACCTGGTTATTAAATACGTTGGTCCGGAGGTGCAGCAATTCATGGGTATCAGTTTGGACCAGTTTAAGAGCTCAGGTAGTGAATATGGTTATTATTCCCAACGCTTATTGGACATTCATCTAAAATCCAATCAGGAAGGGGAGTTGGGTGTTAATGGCAATATCACCTACGTTTATATCTTCTCGGCTATCGGAATTTTTATTCTTGTAATTGCATGTATAAATTTTATGAATCTTTCAACAGCAAGATCTGCTGGCAGGGCTAAGGAAGTGGGTTTAAGAAAGACCCTCGGCAGTTTGAGAAGCAACCTTATTGGTCAGTTCCTGACCGAAGCTGTTTTGTATACCATAATTTCTACAGCATTGGGTATTATTACGGTGTATCTTTTATTGCCTTTATTTAACTTAATTGCGGGTAAAGAACATACAATTGCCACCCTCCTAAACCCGGCAATTATGGGAAGTTTGGCAACCATTGTTCTTGTTACCGGATTATTAGCCGGAAGTTATCCTGCGTTCTATTTAACCTCATTCAAAGTTACTGAGGTTTTAAAAGGAAAATTGAAATCCGGAATGAAGAGTAGCGGAGTTCGGTCGGTTTTAGTAATCTTTCAATTCGCAATCTCCATAATTCTCATAATATGCACTACCCTTGTTTACCAGCAATTAAATTTTGTACGACATAAAAATTTAGGATTTGATAAAGAGAAAGTAATCGTTATTCAAAATACTGCGCCTCTTGGAAATAATCGTGAACCTTTTAAGAATTCATTATTATCCTTTGCCGAAATTGAAAGTGCAAGTTTTTCCACCCATGTTATTCCGGGCACTACGAATACTACAGTTTTCAGATCCCAGGGAGA
Source organism: Cyclobacteriaceae bacterium (assembly GCA_036397995.1). Classification (GTDB taxonomy): domain Bacteria; phylum Bacteroidota; class Bacteroidia; order Cytophagales; family Cyclobacteriaceae; genus DASWHX01. The sequence continues at coordinate 8,063 of DASWHX010000118.1, read as the reverse complement.
AGATATAGACCACATAATGTCAGTATATAGTGCAGATTATGACCACCTGGAAACATTCGGATTTGAATTAAAGGAAGGAAGGTTCTTTTCAAGCGATTTTCCTGCTGACTCCACTTCGATAGTATTAAACGAAGCAGCTGTGGCAGAATTTGGTCTTGAAGATCCAATAGGTTCGGAAATTTTTTATTCACCGCAAAATCAAACTTTTAAGGTTATAGGTGTTTTAAAGGATTTTAATTATGAGTCTTTAAGAAATGAAGTTGGCCCGCACGCGTTGTTTTTAACTCATGCTGATAACAGGCTCGCAATTAAATACTCCGGTGAAGCGGCGAGCACGGTTAAACTAATTAAATCAAAATGGGAAGAATTAGCACCAAATGAGCCCTTCGAATACTATTTCCTTGACGATAAATTCAATGCGCTATTTAAATCAGAACAACAACTGGGTGAATTGTTTACGATTTTCACCGGCTTAGCCATTTTTATTGCATGCCTGGGCCTGTTTGGTCTGGCATCTTTCATGGCTGAAAGACGTACAAAGGAAATTGGAATTAGAAAAGCTCTGGGTGCTTCTACCCCAGCTCTCATACAATTGCTTTCGACAGAATTTACAAAGCTGGTAATAATTTCCTTTGTGATTAGCATATTGCCAGCCTGGTATTTTATGAGTTCCTGGCTGGATAATTTTGCATTCCGGATTGAACTGAGCCCTTTGGTTTTTGTTTTGGCAGGATTTGGTGCCCTGTTATTGGCTTGGATTACAGTTGGTTACCAATCCATAAAAGTGGCCGGTTCTAATCCTGTGAATTCCCTTCGATACGAATAGGTTGAACATCTAAATAGATTTTTGGTCTGGCAGGGGTACTCTCTCAGCCAAAAATCACATCTTCAGCATCTTCATACCAACTCTCGAACCTTGCCCCATAAATTGCTTCCACACTTCGGCGTTTTATTTTCAGAGAAGGCGTTAGAATATCCCTGACGGTCCATTCCTGCCTGAAAAGAACAATTTTTCGCAGCTGTTCATGTGCCGCGAGCTTTTCATTACTTTCTTCCAATATTGTTTTGAAATGATCAATAACATTTTCCTGAATATCCGTTCCTTTACCAGGAATAGTAATAAGGGCTATTGGCTGTGGAAGTCCGGAGCCAACAACACAGGTTTGCGAAACCAATTCATAAGACATGATCATCTTTTCAATCGGGGCCGGCGCAATGTATTTTCCTTTGGATGTTTTGAAAATGTCTTTAACCCTGCCGGTGATGTAAAGGAATCCTTCCTCATCTATTCTGCCTTCATCACCGGTCTTCAAAAAACCATCTGACGTAATCATCTCATTAGTTTGTTCCTGGTCTTTGAAGTAACCCCTCATAGTGGCCTCACTTTTAACCAGCACTTCCGATTGCTCACTTATCTTAACTTCGCATCTGGGCAACGCCTGACCAACACTTCCAATTCTTATAGCACCTGGTCTGTTGAAATGTGAATAGGAGAGATTTTCAGTCATTCCGTATGCTTCCTGAATGTGGATTCCTAATTTCTTAAACCATTCAAGAAGTGAAGTTGAGATTGGGGCGGCTCCACTAAAAATTATTCTCGCCCGGGTCAAGCCCAACTTTTTCTTAATTGATTTTTTCAAAATTGTATTTATGATGGGAATAGAAAGCAAAAGATTTAATCTTGATTGCGGGAGTTTTGCCAGAATGCTTTCCTGAAATTTAGTCCAGATCCGGGGGACTGCCAGGAATAAGGTAGGCTTTGAATAGGCAAGGTCTTTAGCGAAAGTGTCAATTGACTCTGCAAAAAAAACCGCACCCCCTGAAAGCAGGCTTGCTGATTCAATTACCATTTTTTCTGCAACATGGCATAGGGGTAAATAGCTAAAAAAGGTTTCATTTTTTAGATTAACAACTTCTTTAATCCCTTTGATAGCAAAAGCGAAATTCCCAAATGTGTGCATTACTCCTTTGGGAGTACCTGTTGTTCCTGAAGTATAGAGAATACAGTAAAGGTCATCATTATTTCGGGGTGAAAATTCGCCGCCTTCCTGATCCGCAATCAAGTCATCCCAGGTTGGATAGCCAGGATGTGGATAGAATGGAAATGAAATGCAAGGCATGTTTTCCGGAATTCCTTTTTTCAATTCTTCAAACTGATCAAGTTTCCCAATAAACAATAAGTTGGATTCGCTGTGTTCCAGAATGAGGTTCAATTGCTCTGAAGTCAGATTGGGATATAAAGGAATGGAAACATGTCCTGACATCATTATGGCGAGATCAGCCATTATCCAGTGTGCTGAATTCTTTCCAAGAATTGCGATATGTGATTTTGGCGGTAAACTTAACGAAACCAGATAATTTGCCATTTTCCGGACTTGATTACCGGCTTCCCCCCATGTGATGGTTTTATATTCTCCTGAAACCGGTTCATTCAAAAAAGGCTTATCAGGTGTTTTTAATTCCCAATGGATAAATAGATCTAACAGGTTTGGATCTGTCTTCATAACTACTCAATTTTAAGATTGTGCATGCCTGACTCGGGATATTTTCCTTTCACGTTTCTAAAGAAGGCAAAAATTCTTTCAAAATCTTCCTGTTTATTTCCTGTTAGCTCAAAAGGGTCGGAAAAAATGACTTCCTTATTTCCAAAATCCAATGCAGCCATTGCCAACGGAACTTTTGCCTTCAAAGCAATGTGGTAGAATCCTGTTCTGAGTTTTTCCACTTTTTTCCGGGTTCCTTCCGGTGCCAGAGCAATTGAAAATTTCTCGTGTGCATCAAAAACTTTCACTACTTCATCAACCATATTCTTGCTGCTCGATCGGTCAACGGGATAACCACCAAGCATTTTGAAAATGAAGCCAAAGGGAGGTTGAAACAATTCTTTTTTTCCCAGGTAATGAGTCCTCATTTGCATAACAGATCTCACTGCAACTCCTAATATGAAGTCAAGATAGCTGGTATGTGGCCCAACGATTATCACGAACTTATCAAGACTGGGTGGCATCCCGATAATTTTCCACCCAAAAATTTTTAAATATAATTTCCAGAACGGCCTCATTAATTCCAACGAAGTTTTTGCCTAAGAACGACAAAATTTCAATCTCATAAAAGGAATTAAAACCCCGTGTCTGTTTTCGGACACCTGTCTCCGGTAGCGGACAGCGACTTGCATTAAATAGCCTGGAAATGAACAAAATGAAGCATTCAGAGGTAAATATCCCTTGGCATGCTTCTTGGCTAACTCTTGGAAAAACCTGGTATTAATTAACACTACATGATAGAATTAAAAGACATTGATAAGTATGTTGACTCAAGGTTCCAGAGGACCTTTATTCTGAAAGGAATTGATTGTCAAATTAACGAAGGTGAGTTCGTTACGATTATGGGACCCAGTGGAGCTGGAAAATCCACCCTTCTGAATATTATTGGAATGCTTGATGAGGCCAGCGCCGGTGAATATCATTTCCTTGGAGAGCAGGTGCACAAGTTAAAAGAGCGAAAGAAATCTGAATTGCATAAGCATTTTATAGGGTTCATTTTTCAGGCTTATCACCTTATTGATGAGCTCACGGTCTATGAAAATATTGAAACCCCACTTTTGTATAAAGGGGTTTCTTCTTCAAAAAGAAAAAGCATGGTTGCCGAAATTCTTGACCGCTTCCAGATGGTGGCCAAAAAAGATTTATTTCCTGAACAACTATCTGGTGGACAACAGCAACTGGTTGGTGTTGCCAGGGCAATCATCGGTCAGCCAAAGCTTCTTCTTGCAGATGAACCTACGGGAAATCTCCACTCAGAACAGGGTGAGGAGATTATGGAAATCTTCAAAAAATTGAATGAAGAAGGAATGACAATAATTCAGGTAACTCATTCGGAAAAGAATGCCACGTTTAGCAAGAGAATTATCCGGCTTGTTGATGGCCAGGTGGAAGCGGATATTTCTTCCGAAGAATTAAAAGCATCATTGAATTTATAAACTCAAAATTTATTTATTTGTGAAAAAGTTCATCCTACTCAGCTTATTTATTGGTTGCGTTGTCATTGCCTATGCTCAGGTTGAACAACTAAGCTATAAGCAGGCATTAACCTACGCGTTGAAGAACAATGTTACTTTGCAGCAGACGGTAAATCAACTTATGGTGAACAATGCTCTGCGTACTGAATCTATATTACGGTATGCTCCAACTATTTCCGCTACAGGCCAGGCCTGGATTTCCAGTGGAAACACCTTTTTGCAGCAAACCGGGGATGTAATCAATACGCAGTCTTCGAACTTGTTTGGTCAGGTTCAGGCAAACCTGCTGCTATTTAATGGCTTTAGTAATTTTAATACAATGCGCCAGGCAAGGCTTGCCAGAGAGGCCCAGGAAACCTTGATTCGAAGAACTGAACAGGATATCATTAACACCATTACCAACAATTATCTGCAGGTCTTACTGGATCAGGAACTTGTGAAAATTGCTGGAGAAAACCAGGATAACCAGCAAGCTATTTACGATCAGATAAAAGGTTTCGTTGATGTTGGCCAGCGTGCGATTGTTGAATTGTATACGCAGGATGCTGAATTGAAAAGACTACAAAGCGAAGTACTGCGTGCACAAAGAAATCTTCGCAATGATAAGGCGGTGCTTGCTTTGAATATGGGAGTGGATCCCCTGAAGGAATTTGAACTTGCCGATCCAACTTTGGATGTTAATACAGTTAACCTTGCTGAATTTAATCTTGATGAACTGGTAAAAATTGCGATGGATAACCGGGCAGACCTGGAAAGTCTAAACCAATCTGCAATGGCTGCTAAAAGAACCATTGCCATAAGCCGCACTCAATCATTGCCAAGAGTTTCTGCTTTTGGCGGGCTGTCATCCAGATATGCCAACATTCAAGACAGGGATGACAGACCCATTGGTGACCAATTTCTAACTGACAATGTGAACAAGCAAGTAGGTATTCAAATAAACATTCCAATATTTACCGGCTGGAATAACCGCACTCCGGTGGTGAGATCCCGAGTGGCTTATGAAAATGCTGAACTTGACGTCCTCTTCAGAGAATTACAAATCAAATCTGAAGTCTATAATATATATAGAAGCTTTCAGGATTTTCTGAATGCCTACCAGGCAAGCCTTGCACAACGAGAGGCGGCGGAGCTGGCTGTTCAGGTACAACGCGAATCCTACGAATTGGGAATTGCCTCCCAGGTCGAACTCAATCAGGCCATGCAGCTTTTTGTACAGGCTGAAACCACGTTGGCATCCAATAAATACCGGTTAATTTTTCAAAGAATTTTGATTGATTATGCGACAGGAACTCTGTCACTTGAATCAATGCCTTAAAGAAATCGTTTTAATTAGCTATAATTTTAAGTACCGTTGCATAGAGGAGACCTACTACTGGTCTCCTTTTACTGTTCATGTTCCCCCGTTTTTTTTAGCTCGTTTTACGTGTGCCACACTTTGTCGACATTGAAAATCTATCAACCAACAATAAGAAGTGCAAGTGTGCCACACGTTGATGTTAAAATCATTTGCATTTAGCTGAGACACTACCTTTTTTAGTGATAAAGCCTTTTTTTCTACAAATTTTAATACCTTTGCAGTCCGCTCAAAGGAGGGGTTCCTTTCGGGGAAATGTTAAACAACAAATATCCCTTTTTGCTGTCCCGGGATGTAAAATATTGGGGCATATTTTATTATGACAGAATCAGAGGAAAACAAAGAAATTAAGCAGGAGGAAACCAACGAAAATTCAGCAGGTTCGGAAACAACAAACTCATCGCCGGAGCAACCTGCAGAAGCTGCATCCGCAGTTGAGGAATTAAGGAAAACTTCTTCGTCAAAATCAAAGAAAGAATTACAAAAGGAAGCACCTGGTGAATTTGACTGGGATGCCTTGGATCAAAAAGGTTTTGGCGAGGGCTATTCAGACAAAGAGAGGGAAGATCTGGAGAAATTGTATTCAGGAACATTCAACCAAATCCCTGAAAAAGAAGTTGTGACCGGAACAGTGGTGGATATCAATGACCGTGATGTAGTGGTTAACATTGGATTCAAATCAGATGGATTGGTTTCAGCCTCAGAATTTAGAGATACGCCCGATTTGAAAGTCGGGGACAAGGTAGAAGTTTATATTGAAGAACAGGAAGACGCTACTGGTCAGTTGAACCTAAGCCGAAGAAAAGCTAAAATAGTTGGCGCCTGGGATAAGATACAAAAAGCTTTTGACGAAGATTCCGTAATTGAAGGGTTTGTCAAGAGACGTACTAAAGGTGGATTGATCGTTGACATTTATGGTATTGAAGCCTTCTTGCCGGGTTCGCAAATTGATGTTAAGCCAATTCGCGACTTTGATGTTTTTGTGGATAAGAAAATGGAAGTGAAAGTTGTCAAGATCAATTACTCGAATGACAACGTAGTGGTTTCACATAAAGTTTTGATTGAAAAAGATCTTGAAGCACAGAAAGCTGAAATTCTGAATAACCTGGAAAAAGGACAAGTGCTCGAAGGTGTAATAAAGAACATGACCAATTTTGGTGTATTTATAGACCTTGGCGGTGTAGATGGATTGCTTCATATCACTGATATTTCATGGGGCAGAATCAATCACCCTCAGGAAGTGCTTAACCTTGATGATACCATAAAGATTGTGGTACTTGATTTTGATGAAGATAAGAAAAGAATCAGCCTGGGAATGAAGCAACTCACTCCCCATCCCTGGGATTCGCTGGATAAATCGGTGGAGATTGGCTCCAAAGTTAAAGGCAAGATTGTCAATGTTGCCGATTACGGTGCGTTCCTTGAGTTGATGCCAGGTGTGGAAGGATTGATACACGTGTCTGAAATGTCGTGGTCGCAACACCTTAGAAACCCCCAGGATTTCATGAAGGTGGGTGATGCGATGGAAGCGGTGGTTATTACCATTGACAGGGATGAGCGCAAAATGTCACTCGGCATTAAGCAACTTACCGAAGACCCCTGGACCAAGCAGGATCTGCTTACCAAATATGCGGTGGGAACAACACATAAGGGAATTGTCAGGAATCTTACCAACTTCGGTTTATTTATTGAACTTGAAGAAGGTATTGACGGACTGGTTCACGTATCCGACTTAAGCTGGACAAAAAAGATTAAGCATCCTTCGGAATTTGTGAAAGTGGGAGAAGAGTTGGAAGTGAAAGTTCTGGAACTGGATGTTGAGAACAGGAGATTAGCACTTGGCCATAAGCAATTGGAAGAGAATCCCTGGGAAGCATTTGAAGATGTATTCGCCACAGGCAGCGTACACAAATGTACAGTGATTGAAAAGGTGGATAAAGGAGTGGTGCTTGAACTTCCTTACGGCATTGAAGGCTTTTCGGCCAACAAGAATGCGGCAAAAGAAGACGGTTCCCGGCCGGAGGTAGGAGAAACGCTTGAATTTAAAGTTCTGGATTTCTCTAAAGATGAAAAGAGAATTCTTCTATCTCATGTCGCTACCTACAAAGAAGAAGTTAAAGCTCCTGCCAAGAAAAAGCCGATTAAAAAAGCGGCAGCCAAGGTGAGCAAAGAGGTTGAAAAATCTACTTTGGGAGATATCGAAGCATTAAGTGAATTAAAGACCAAGATGAGTGAGACTCCCAAAGAAGGTAAATCGAAGAAAAGCAAAAAAGCAGAAACAGACGAAGAAAGCAATAATGAGCAAGTAGTTTCTGAAGAAAGCAAAAAAGAGGAATAAGATTTTATTTAAACTGTTAGTTTATTGGAGGTTGCTGCAAAGTGCCTCCTATTGTTTTTTAGGGAGTAGTGTCTCAGTTAAGATCACAATGAAATTAATATCCACGTGTGCCACACTTCCGTCTTTATTAAGTGAAATTGATTGCTTTTCCATGTCGAAAAAGTGTGGCACATGTATAATGATTCCAAACTGAGAAACTACCATTTTTTTTAAGGAGTTGAAGAAGAAGGGAGAAACGCTTACTTTTGCTTACTTGTTGCTCTCATATATTGAAGTTTAAAAATGATAAATTAAGGTCGCGTGGCCGAGTGGCTAGGCAGAGGTCTGCAAAACCTTTTACAGCGGTTCGA
>DASWHX010000117.1:0-13496 GCA_036397995.1 Cyclobacteriaceae bacterium | reverse complement strand
CCAGGAAGCTTTTCGGGTGAGATAATATTCTTCAATAATGTGAACAAAAACCTTATCAAAACCCATGATATTTGAACTTTCAAATTTGTTGGAAAGGGTTACGAGGCAATATCGAAACGTGGCTTCAGTTTTCATTGCCTGACTCAGAATAACATCGGCGGATGAGATAAGACTATCCGGATGCTGCATTGTTATCTTATCCAAATATTCAGTAATCACGGAATGATAAACAGGAGAGCGAAGAAGACTTTCATCTGCAAGATTAAAATTATCGAAGTAATGTGTTTTATAATGAGCGAATCTGGCAAATTCGCGATCGTTACCTTCAAGACCAATTGAATCGGGCACTTTGGGTTTTTGTAATGCTGTAAGGAATTTGCCCAGGAAATCGTCTTTATGCTTATCAATTATAATATTCTGAAACCCGACAGCGCTTTCATTCAAATTCTTTAACTCCGATTCTAAGTTTTCTTTAACTTCACCTTCACTGGTAGTTATACGATTTTGCAATTCCTTTGCTTCATTTTGCTTTACCAGGTTGTACCGCTGAAGATCCATAAAATCCTTGTTTATTTCGGACCCCTTTACCTCGGCCGTTTTTATGAAATCCGGAGCTGACGTGTTTATGGCAAATTTCTGATCATCAACTACAAATTCAAAAAAAGTATTAGCTGAATAAAAGAAATAAATGCCTGGCAGCAAAAGTTTTGGACCCATAAACACCGCTTTATTATCGCGAATTTCGGAAGTATCCTGGACGTACTTTTGATTTCCAAAATGGTATCCAAGATATGCTACCGTATCGGTAATTCCCCTTACATGAAATTGCAATTCATAACCCTGTGACATCGAAGTCAGGGAAATAAAGACAAACCCAAAAATCCTAAGTAGTTTCATTAAAATAATCTATGACTTTTACTGGCTGCTTCCTCTGCCATTTTATCCGCGTTTTCTTTACCCAGGAATCTGTCAATAAAAAAATGCCCAACGTATAATAATGGCGTCAGGGCAATAGCTACTACAAACTTATACATATAATTTATGATTCCCACCGCAATTACCTGCTGGAGCGACCAGTTTCCAAAGAAATAAAACGCTATAGTTAAGACAACAAAACTGTCAAGTAATTGAGATACCAGGGTAGATCCGGTGGCCCTTAACCAAATCATTTTGCTCCCTGTGTATTTTCTAAGTTTCTGAAAGATGAAAACATCCAGGAACTGGCCTAATAGAAACGCAACAAGGGAGCCAAAAATTATTCCCATGCCCTGCCTGAAAATGAAATTAAATGCATATGCTGGATTAAACGGGTTACCTTCCAAATCCGTAGAATTTATTTCCAGCCAGAAGGCTGCACCCGGCAATTTAGTAATTACCCAAATTACCAGAAATGCAAAGCTGATCATGGCTACGGTTATAAAGGTAATTCTACGCACTCCTTCCCTGCCGAAATATTCATTGATTATATCTGTGGTAATAAAAACAACGGGCCAGATTATTGCGCCGGCTGTCAGATTAAAATCCAAAACGAATTCGCCAAATAAATGTATTTGAACCGGATTATAACCAAAGGTTTGCTCTAAGGAAAATATTTTTACGCCAATCAATTCAGCCAGCAGGGCATTCGTTAGAAAAATGCTGCCGAGGATGATAAACAACCGGGTCCTTTTATCAATATTATTACTCATCGACTGAATAAGTTCTTCCTTCAATTGCCAATTCTGTTGATTCGAATACAGGCCTCGCTTCTTCCAGAAATGGGGACAGATCTTTATATCTTGCGGAAAAGTGACCGATTAGAAGTTTACCTGCCTTGGCATTTTTTGCCAGGGTGGCAGCTTCTACGGTTGTAGAATGAAAAGTGGATTCCGCCCACTCCATGTTTTCGTGAAGAAATGTAGCTTCGTGGTAAAGAATATCGCAATTAGCTATTACAGATGTCAGCTCTGGCATGTATCGCGTGTCTGAACAGTACGCGTAGGATCTGGATTTCCGTGGCGGATCTGTTAAGGTGGTATTCTTGATTATTTTTCCATCCGGGTCAGTAAGGTCTTTGCCATTCTTAAGTTGCCGGAACTCTTTGGCTTGCAGCCATGCAGGCAATTTTTCTTTTTTCAGTCTTCTGGGTTTCTTTTTTTCCTTGAAAAGAAATCCAAAACAGGGAATTCTGTGATTCAGTCTGAAGGAAGTAATTGTCATGAAATTATTCTGATAAATCACTCCGGATTCCTCATCCAGCTCACTGAAGTAAATGGGGAAGTTTAAGATAGTTTGAGAAAACTTTAACTGCACACTTACAATTTCCCTGAGGCCAGCCGGCCCCCAAAGGTTTAGTGTTTTTTTCCTTCCCTGCAAATGCATGGAAGAGATCAGTCCTATTAAACCGAGGTAATGGTCTCCATGAAGATGACTAATCAGGATGTGATTAATGCGGCTAAGCTTGCATTTATATCTTGCGATTTGAAGTTGGGTTCCTTCTCCACAGTCAATCAGAAAATGTTCATTATTAATGACAAGAATTTGAGATGTATGATTTCTGCCGTGGGCCGGAATTGCAGAATTGGATCCCAGAATGGTCAGATGAAACGTCAAAACCCGGGATCAATTAGAATTTCCTTCCCTTCCTTTTAGGTCGTTTTCAATTTCATTCATAAAAACGGCATCAACCGCCTCTTCTACAGTTGCCATAAGATTCAGGACTCCATCAAGCTGGGAAATCTTTATCAATTTCATGGCATGGTCCGATGGGGATGCAATCACAAACATCCCACCATTTTGTCTGAAAGTCCTGTTGCCTACCAGCAAAGCACTTAATCCTGAAGAGTCTGTATAATTGACATCAGAAATATCAAGGATTATGTTCTTTATGCCTTCCGCGTGCATAGTGATAAACTCTGATTTGAGACCTGGGGCGATAGTTGTATCTAGCTTGGCCTCAATAAGCTTAATCAAACTGTATTTCTCCTGCTTGTCAACTGAATACTTCATAATTTTTAATGTGCTACAATAATGTGCTGCTAATTGAGATTAAAATTAAGCTTTTTAAAAGATTTATCTATGTTTTCTTTAATCCTATTTTCGATGTCATCCATTTTGAATTGCTCCATTTTCCCGCCGGTAAATTTTTCAAACAATTCCTGATACCTTGCCGTTATTGTGCTGACAATTTCTTCGGTCATTTCTGGTACGGTTTGACCCTTTTGACCCATAAACCCTTCGGATATTAACCATTCCCGGACAAATTCTTTACTTAACTGTCTTTGAGGTTCGGATTTTTCCTGCTTTTCCGCGTAACCGTCCTTATAAAAATATCTGGAAGAATCGGGGGTATGAATTTCATCTATCAGGACAATTTCTCCCTTGAATTTACCGAATTCATACTTTGTATCAACCAGTATTAATCCTCTTTCATCTGCTATTTCGGTTCCTCTTTCAAATAGTTGGAGGGTTATGGTTTCGAGCTTCTCATAATCTGATTTTTCTACCAAGCCGCGCTTAATAATTTCTTCTTTAGAAATATCTTCATCATGACCTTCAATTGCTTTTGTAGAGGGTGTGATTATAGGCTTGGGAAATTTGTCATTTTCCTTCATCGCACCGGGAATTGGCACTCCACAAATGGATCGCTTGCCTTCCTTATATTCTCTCCAGGCATGCCCGCTCAGATAACCTCTTATAACCATTTCAACAGGCAAAGGTTCCGCTTTAACTCCAATGGTAACATTGGGATCGGGCATATCCAGACACCAATTCTTAACGATATCTTCAGTGGCTTTCAGATTTTTAAACGCGATTGTATTTAAAATCGCACCTTTCAGTGGGACAGGTTCAGGAAGAATTACATCGAACGCTGAGATTCGATCAGTTGCCACCATTACAATTTTATCATCAAAATAATAAACATCCCTAACCTTGCCCCGGTAAAATCCTGTTTGCCCGGGAAAACTAAAATGCGTTTCTTTAATTGCGCTCATCAGCGGGCAAATTTAGCAGGAGGGTAGCAATAAAAAAACCGCCATCAGCGGTTTATTAATTCTTATTTAACTTCTTCCACCAGCTTTCCATTTTCATAAATGAGCAATTTGGAAAGATTCCCGGTTTCATCATAGATTTTCCATTTCCCGACTTTTCGATTACCCGCATATTCGCCTTCTTCCTTTAGTGTCTCATCCAAATAATATTCCCTGCACTCACCATGCAGTTTCCCTGATTTATATGTCGTTGCCGATTTTAAATTTCCATTGTCAAAAAATGACTTCTCGATCCCTTGTTTGCTCCCTTTATTAAATGGTTCTTCAAGCTGAACTCTGCCATTCTCGAAATAAGTGATACGGACCCCATTGAGTAATCCATTCTCATAAGTGTCCTTTGATTTAAGTTGCTCATTCTGGTAAAAAGTTGTCCAGGTTCCAAAGGGTTTACCGTTCCGCTCTTCCATTTGAGATTCTTTTTTCCCATTTGAATGGTAAGTCGTTATCTGTTTGGTCTTTTCTTCGTTTGCATAATTCCCGGTTTGCTTAATCATTCCGTTTTCATGAAAGGATTTATTCTCCCCTTCCTTAAAGCCATCTTCATAAACAAAAGTATGGCGGGGTTTTCCGTTGGAATAAAAGCCAAGATTTATTCCATGTAACTTTCCGTTTCGGTATGCCCCTTTGTTTATCAGAACACCTTCCCGGTTGCGGGTAGTAAATTCCCCGTTCTTATTTCCATTTACATTTTGAGATTCGGTTTCAATCTGACCGTTTGAATAATAGGTTTTGTAAAATCCATTTAAGATACCATTGGTATACTCAGCTTCAACTTTTACCACACCATCCGGGTAGAATGATTTACTGATTCCGTTTATTTCACCTTTGGAATAATTAATTTCTTTGCTGATAATACCATTTTCATAATATTCAATCACTACACCCTCTGGATTACCATCAACAAAAAAACTTCTTTGTCTGATATTTCCACCCGGATAATAGGTAAGCATACTATCACTAAGGACATCATTCTTGAAAGATGACACCTGCATTAATTCGCCGGCTTCGCCATAAACAAGTACCGGCCCTTCTTTCAATCCATTTTTATATTGAGTGGTTCGCTGCTTTCTGCCGTTTGGGTAGAATTCCGTAAATGTGCCGTTGCCTGCAACGAAATTACCTTCTCCCTGGATAGCTCCGCCAGGATAATAGGCGCGCCATTCTCCATCCTTCAAATCATTAACAAACTTTCCCTGGTGAATCAGGTAACCTTCCCTGCTATAATAGGCCCAGGTACTGTCCATTTTACCTTGATGGTAATTGCCCTCAGCACTGACTACACCATTCGAATGATAGAATTTCCAGTGGCCTTCTTTTGCTCCCTGAATGTAATTTCCTTCTTCCTTTATGTATCCGTCCGGGTCGAAAAGCTTATAAGGGCCATGGAAAATTTTTGAATCGCTATCCAGAACGGAGTACTGTTCTTTAACAGACTTTTCACCCAGGTTGTAATAGGTTTCAACAATCTTTTGGGTATAACCCTCGAAAGTTAGCAGGAGGAAAGCTGAAATTAGTGCTCTGTTCATAATCAGGTATGGTAAGTTAACGACAGTAACACAAATCGTAATATGTAAATTTATACTTTTTCTATCACAATGGCAGATGCACCGCCGCCGCCATTACAAATCCCGGCAACTCCTATATTCGCATTCTTAACTGTTAGAATATTATTTAAAGTGGCGATGATTCGTGCTCCCGATGCGCCAAGAGGATGACCAAGCGCCACCGCACCTCCAAAAACATTTATCTGATCATAATCCAGTTCCATCTGTCTTTTATTGGCAATAGCGACTGCGGAAAAGGCTTCATTGATTTCATAATAATTAACATCAGATTTTTTTACACCGGCTCTTTTCATAGCTAATGGAATAGCCAGGGAAGGTGAAGTGGTGAACCAGATAGGGTCTTGTTCCGCATCTGCAAATCCTCGAATTTTTGCAATGGGTTTTACCCCGAGCTCTTCTGCTTTCTCTTTACTCATCAGCACCAGGGCGGCGGCCCCGTCATTTATGGTGGAGGCGTTGGCTGCTGTCACGGTGCCATCTTTATTAAATGCCGGTTTCAAAGAAGGTATTTTATCAAAATATATATTTTTATATTCTTCATCTGTTGTCACCGAAACCGGATCCCCTTTGCGCTGTGGAACTTCCACGGGAATAATTTCATTTTTGAAATATCCGGCATCGGTAGCTGACGCCGCTCTTTTGTAGGAGTTTACTGCATATTCATCCTGTTCCTCCCTGGTAATTTTCATTTCCTTGGCAGTATTGTCTGCGCAACTGCCCATAGGAAAGTTATAGTATACTTCCCAGAGGCCATCTTTGGCCAGGCCGTCAATAAATTCTCCATTGCCGTATTTATACCCGAATCGCGCTTTGGGAACATAGTAGGGTACATTTGACATACTTTCCATGCCGCCGGTCACGACAACATCGCTGTAACCAAGCATTATGGATTGAGCTCCGTACATTACAGATTTCATTCCGGAGGAGCACACCTTATTTATAGTAGTACAAGGTACATTGTAAGCAATTCCTGCTCCCACTGCCGCTTGCCTGGCAGGTGCCTGACCCAGGTTGGCTGAAATTACATTTCCAAAAATCACTTCGTTAACCTGAGTGGCTTCAATACCGGCTTTCAGTATTGCTCCTCTAATTGCAGCCGATCCGAGCGTGATAGCTGACAGGGAAGATAAAGATCCGCCAAAACTGCCAATGGGTGTTCGTATTGCTGAAATAATATATGCTTCTTTCATTTATTACTGGATTAATATCGAGATAATGCCACAAAAATAAGGCATAGCAAGTGAAATTCCGGCTTATGACGGAAATGCTTACCAGTCAGGTTTGGTGCTTTTTTTCGGCTCTTTTGCCTTTCTCTTATTTTGCTGAATATACTGGATTTCATTGTTTTTCATAGCCTCAAGGATCATCCGGGCTTTCTCTTCAGAAATATTCATCTCTTTTAACTTTTCGGGTTTTGTAGATTCTGGTTGTGGCTCATTCTCTTTTTCCTGATCACCTTCCTGTTCCTTTTTTTCTTCCTGATTTTGCTCTTCCTGGTTTTCCTGATCTCCCTTTTCAGAATCCTGCTTTTCCTGGTTCTCCTGCTTTTCCTGATCCTGTTTGTTTTGATCTTTGTTCTGCTGATCCTTGTTTTGCTGGTTCTGATCCTGTTTTTGCTGATCCTCCTGCTCCTTAACCATTTTCTTCAACAACTCATAATTATATCTGGAATCATCATTGGCAGGATTGGCTTTTAGAGATTGCTTAAAGGAACTCAATGCCTGTTCATATTGCTTACGCTGAGCATCAACAACTCCCAATTGTTGAAATGCCTGGGAGCGAAGCCCGGAATTTGAGGATCGGGTAAGTTGCTGATAGTAGGAAATTGCAGCTGCCGTATCATTAGATTCATAAAATGCATTGGAAAGGTTAATAACCACTTCCTCATCTGCAACTTTGAAGCTATCAACGAGAAACCTGTACTTCTCAATGGCGATGGCATAATCTCCATTTTGGTAGGCTTCTTTTGCTTCACGTTTCAATTGGTTGACCCGGGCTATCTTTGTGATTTCGTTTCCAACAGATAAAACAGCGACCAGTATGATAAGCAGGTATTTCATATTGTGATTGTCTTAAACGAAGTTACGGCATCTACCAGAAGTAGCAAAAATGCCGCCAGAAGAAAGAAATAATACTTATTAGCTGAAACATCCACCTGCCTTGATTCCCGCAATTCTCCTTCAATTTGGTTCACCTTATTTATTAACCGTAATACATCGTTATTGGTTTCATTTATTTCAAAATAATTGCCACCGGTTTTTACTGCCAATTGTCTTAATGAATTTGATTCGAGCCTCGTAACTACTTCATTGCCTTGATCATCTTTCTTATATCCTCTGCCTGAAGGAATTCGGCTTCCACGCTCCGTACCTATTCCAAGGGTAAAAAGCTTTATTCCTGCATCTTCAACATTACTTGCAATTTGCTCAGTATCATCGCCAAAGTCTTCTCCATCACTGATTAAAATAACGATTTTTGATTTAGGTTGAGAAACTGGATTTTCATCATCATCCAATTTAGACAATGCCATTCTCAACGGTGGTCCAAAATCAGTTCCCGTTCTGGGGACCAACCCCGTATGCAATGTTTCAATAAAAAGGTTGAGCGCATTTTGATCGTAGGTAAGCGGACATTGAATAAATGCTTCAGAGCTGAAGATGATCAAACCGAGCCTGTCGCTTGAAAAAGAACTAACAATGTTTTTCAATTCGAACTTTAATCGCTCAAGCCTGCTGGGCTGAATATCCGTTGCATTCATGGACTGACTAAGATCCACTGCAATGTAAATATCCTTGCCAACTGACTTTATTTCTCTTTTAGCATCTCCAAAAGATGGACCCATCAAGGCAATGATAAGGAGGCTGAAAAAAAGAGTTCTCACCGCAACTTTCACAAATATTCCGGTGTAAGTAGTTCTCAACTTTTTAGCAATGGCAACAATTCGGAAAATGTAAATGCCATAGAACAATATGAACAGAGAGATGAAAACTAATTCCTCAAACCCAAAAGATTTAAACCAGCTCATAATACCCTACAAAGGTATGGCTTCAATCTAGATTGAACAACTGCCGTTTTCTTCTTTAATAATTTTTAACCCAACGGCACCCAGTTTGGAAGGAGTGAAATTTCTGATAATCTCCTGTTATAATTAGCTGAATGATGAATAATGTATTGAAAAGGATGCTTTAAACGGTCTAATTTTTGCTAAAAGAATTGACTAAACAAATAAATCAGCCTACCAACCTAAACCTATTGATAAATCAAGATGTGGGAAGTACATTCAAGGGTTTTTAATTAACCGAATGGTTTTATTTTACCGCTTTAAATACCTGGTAGCTAGCTTAATTTTGTCATTGACAGTTGCTGCATGCGAGGAAGTGCTTGATAATACAGAGGTAATTGTTGTCTCAGAGGAAGTTGTATATATAAGCGGTGAAACAGTAAGAATAACCGGAAGGATATTAAGTTTGCCCTCCAAAGGTGTCGATGACAGGGGTTACTTGATAGCTGAAGATGAAAATTTTGCCAACCCTGCAAAGGTTTCCCTGGGTCCTACCGACTTGCCAGGCCGGTTCATAACAGAATATAATCAATTGTCTACCGGCTCCAATTATTTTGCGAAATCCTATGTTGAGGTGGATCGTGAATTCTTCTATGGTTCAATCTTAAATTTCAGTACGCTTGAGCCCTTTGTTCAGAATTTTGCGCCCATGTTTGGTGTTGGAGGAATGATTTTAACAATAACGGGGGGTAATTTTACTTCCGACACGAAAGTCATTGTTGGCGGAGTGGAAGCTGAGATATTAAATATTTTTTTTGAATCAAAAATAACACTAAGGATGCCTCCAATCAATACCACCAGTACGGTTGATATAAGGGTAGTTGTTCAGGGAGAAGAACTCCTGTTTAATCAGGTATTCGAGTATGTGGTTGGATTATGGAAACTTGAAGAGCATTTTATCACCCAGGCACAGTTATTTGATCCTGTTTATTTTGTGGATGGGAATTCCCTTGTAGTGGGGCTTGGAAGAGACCTGAATACTGGAGATAATAGTAATTTCTGGAAGGCAGACTTAAACACCTGGCAATGGGATGAATTGACATTTACAGGTTCCTTTGCCCGACTGTTTTTTTTTAATGAAGGATTTTTTGGAGGTGGTATTTTTGCATCCGGAGGATTTTTTGGAGCGCCCTGGGTTCCAAATAATGAATTCTGGACTTATGATTCAAATTCGGGAAGCTTTGTTCAGCAAACCGATCTAACTTTTAACATTGCAGGTGGCAAGACTATTAAGACTGCCAACGGGTTCTATTTGACTGGAGGAACCAGACCTGATAATTCACCTAATCCTAATATTTATTTTTATGACGTTGGAACTCAGCAATGGAACACTTATACAGCAGCAGCTACAAGCCTTCCTCAGCGGGCCATTTATTTCGAGTATCAGGATGCGCTTTACTTTATTGACCAGAATAATATCTGGAGATATGATATTATTAGTGAAGATCTGCAGTACATAACAACTTATCCCGGAGATGGAGATGAAGTGGGAATTGCGGAAGTGATAAGGGACAAAGTGTATGTAGGCTTATTCGCGAATTCAGGAGAAATTAAGGAATTTGATTTAACGTCGAACAGCTGGAAAGAGAAAACTTTTTTCCCCGGACTTACCGCTGAAAGTAATTCAGCATCCTGGGTTTATAATGATAAGATCTATGTAATGCGGACCACAAGGACTGCTTTTTCAAACAGCAACCGGATGCAAATTTGGACATTTGAACCTGACAAATTCTAGGATGAGAAAAGTTTACCCGTTCGTATTTATACTTTATTTTTTCACTCAGGTTTCATGGGCACAAAAAGCGATTGAGATAGGCAAGGGGTCAAACAGAGTAGGCGAAGTACTCATTATAGGAAAAGTAATGGATTATGAAACAGGAGAAACGCTTATTGGCGCTACTGTGATTGTTGATGAATTGAAAAAGGGGGAAGTAACTGATATCAACGGGATGTTTGGATTGTACGTGCCGGTTGGAGAATATACACTAACGATAAGTTCAGTAGGTTTCCAGGAACTCAAGCAGCTCATAATTGTGAATGGAACAGGAGAATTTAAATTACGATTGCTGGCCTCCATTACAGAATTAGAAGAAGTATTGATACAAAGTCAGGAGGCGGACGTAAATGTAAAAAGTACTGATTTAGGTAAGAATACGCTCTCCATGGAATCAATAAAAGCATTACCACCATTTGCTGGTGAAGTTGATATTCTTAAATCAATAACCCTATTGCCGGGTGTTACTTCCGTGGGTGAGGCGTCTTCCGGGTTCAATGTAAGGGGTGGTGGAAGTGACCAGAACCTAATCCTGCTTGGCGGGGCGGTGTTATATAACCCCTCGCATTTGTTTGGTTTTTTTTCCGCCTTCAACTCCGACTTGATCCGAAATGTCATCATATATAAAGGCGGCATTCCTGCAAAATATGGGGGAAGAGCTTCTTCGATTTTGGATCTGGAATATAGAAAAGGCAATAATAAGAGATGGGGAGTGAAAGGATCTCTGGGATTGGTTTCTTTAAAGCTGGCCATTGAAGGGCCAATCGTAAAAGATAAATTATCGGTGCTTCTTGGAGTAAGAACTTCTTATTCAAACTGGCTTTTGAAGTCAATTAACGATGCCAACATTAAGAATAGTTCCACTCAGTTTTACGATCTGAATGGGCTGGTAAACTACCAACTCAACAATAAAAATGACCTTAATTATAGTTTCTACAGAAGTTATGATGATTTTAAATTCGCTAGCGATACAACAAATGCCTGGACCAACATGGCACATGTTTTCGACTGGAAACATGCATTTGCGGAAAAGACGATCTTTCACAGCATATTTTCGCGGAGTGACTACGAGTTTTCCATAAACAATAAAGTGGGTACTAATAATTTTTCTATAAACTCCAAAATAATAGACCAGGGTGTAAATCTAGGGCTTGAATTTGGTGTTGGCAAAAAGGGTATTGTTTTAGTTGGTGTTCAGGTAAAACAAATTGAAATTGATCCCGGTAACTTGCTGCCAATTAATGAACAGTCGGCAATAAATGCACTGGACCTTGAAAGTGAGCAAGCGATAGAAGGTGGGGCTTATGCTCAACATGATTTTGAAATAGGTAAGCTGGGGGTTTCTTACGGGTTGCGGTACAATCGATTTTATTACCTGGGTTCAAATACTATTTATCAATACGAAGAGAATCTTCCACGAAACGAAGAAAATATTATCAACCAAACCACCTTTGGCAAGGGTGATGTTATTAAGGATTATGATGGTTTTGAGCCCAGGCTTTCGTTAAGATGGAGCATAAATACTAATACCTCCATCAAGCTTGGATATAACAGGATGTTTCAATACATACATCTTATTTCAAATACAGCCACCATTTCGCCGACAGACATTTGGAAATTAACCGATCAGTTTGTAAAGCCGGAGATCGGTTCACAAATCTCCTTTGGAATCTTCAAAAACTTCAGTAATAATACTATTGAAACATCAGTTGAAGGATATTATAAAAAGCTGCAGAATATTGTTGAATATAAAGATGGGGCTGACCTAATCATGAATGAACATATCGAAACTGAATTGCTGAATGGTGATGGCAGGACCTATGGCGTGGAATTATATGTGAAGAAAACTTTTGGTCGATTAGAAGGCTGGGCAAGCTATACGTATTCCAAAAGTTTGAGAGAGGTGAAAGGCCCCTATCCAGAGGAAACAATAAATCTTGGTAAGGAATACCCTTCGAACTTTGATAAACCCCACGATTTGACCGCCGTTATTGATTATTCAATCAACGATAAAGTGAAGTTTTCCTCCATCTTTACTTACAGCACCGGCAGAGCGGTGACAACACCTTCGGCAAAATTTGGTTATTACAATCAGAATGTTTCCTTTTTTAATGCCAGAAATAATGGACGGGCTCCTGATTATCACCGATTGGATGTTTCACTTACATTTAGCTTCCAAAGCCGGCATAGATTTCTGCAGGGGGATTGGGTGTTGTCCGTATATAATCTATATGGAAGGAAAAATGCATTCTCTGTATTTTTTGATGATGTAGATGGGGCCCCGCCTCAAGCATATAAGATGTCGGTGCTCGGCATTCCATTTCCAACCCTCAGTTATAACTTTGAATTCTGATGAGAAATAGAATTTATATCTTCTGTTTGCTTGTACTGATGGCATGTATAGACCCGTTGGATTATTCAACCGAACGGGAAGAGAAATTATTGGTGGTGGAAGGTTTTATTACCACCGAACCTGGACCTCATACGGTGACAATCTCACTATCAGCCCGGTATGGAACTTTCGCGGATGGTATTATCCAACGGGTCAGAAGTGCAAAGGTAAATGTACGCGACAGCGATGGTTTAATAACTGAGATGAATGAAGTTCAAAATGGTATTTATCAGACGCCGGCTAGTTTCCATGCGTTCCCGGGTAAGAGCTATTCTTTACAAATAATAACTCAGGGCGGAAAACGATATTTTTCGCTTCCTGAACAGGCCGTTTCTGCCATTCCCATAGATACACTTTTTGCAACTTACAAAAGGTTGCCTTCAAGCAATCCAGCCAACTTTGTTTCCGGAGCTGAAATCTGGACCAGGTTCAAAGATCCTTCCGAGGAGAGAAATTACTACATGTGGCAGGCTAATGGTACTTATATTATCAATACTCATCCTGAAAATTATTTTGACCGCAATACTTTCGCGCCTGCTCCTAAAGATTGCTGCGCGACATGCTGGATAGAGGAAACCTATAACAATGGGGTAAGCATTTTGTCTGATTTTAACCTTGATGGAAATACGGTGAACTGGCCTGTCGCGTTTATTGAGGATGATGGCGGAAGATT
>DASWHX010000116.1:0-18882 GCA_036397995.1 Cyclobacteriaceae bacterium | reverse complement strand
AGAAGATGACAAATTTAAAGTTGACCTGATGACTTCAATATTTTATGAACCTTTGACTTTTGAAAAGTGCTATGAGAGGGCTAAAGTACAGAAATTAGAAAGCTTTAATTTACCAATAATTAGTCTTAAAGACTTAATTGAAATAAAGAGCAATGTAAAGCGATATGATGGAAGCTTGAAAGACGTAGTGGATGCTCAGGAGTTAAGAAAGATCCTTGAAAGAGGTGAAGCAAAAACCATTAACAAGCAACAATCACTTTTTAAAAGAATATTTAAGAAAAAGGGAAACGACAAAGGAATGTCGATGTAAGCCCCGGGGCAGGTTTTACCCGGCCACACCAAACGGTTAATCCGATTCACCGTGAGCTTTCAATTCATTCAACCTGTCTTCCCAATAAGACTTGAAGAAATTGAGCCAATCCATTACCTCCCGGAGCGGCAAAGGGTTCAGCAGGCATTTTTTCTCCCTTCCTGCTGATTGAATTTGAATTAAGCCGGCGCTTACTAAAACGCCAAGATGTTTGGCAACCCCTTGCCTGGATGCCGGAAACTGGTCGCTAATCTCCCTCATTGACAGACCGGAAGGCGTAACAGCAAGCATATAAACAATTTCCCGCCGTGTAGAATCAGCTAAGGCTTTAAAGGAGTGTTCTATATTAGGCATTGGCAACTAAATAGTTGCTAATATAGTTAATCTTGCAAATAATAGCAACTAATTAGTTGCCTAATCATTAAATTGAGACATTAAGCTCCTGGCAAACTGTTGAAATTCTGCTGCTTTCTGGTTTGCCAGGTGATTAATTTGGGTGAACCCGGCATCAGAAGAAGCTATGTCCTTCGCGGAATGAATCGCATTGAGGTACCACCGGATCCAGGCGTCAATTATTAGTAGCTCCTCCTGTTTGCTCCTGCCAAGTTGAATTGCTTTCTTCGAGAGGTCTGCTTCCGCGGAAAGCCTTGCTTTTCCGGCTTTAAAGGTTTGGTTAATCAGAAAACCCGCGGTATTGGCATCCGCGTTAACCAGAGTAAATAAAACAACCAACGCTCCGTTTCCCACGTTGGCCAATTCCTGCTTCGATACTTTATCGATTCTATCTAAATCGGTATGATAAAACTGATCAGTAAAATGCCATAACAAGACGGAAGGTATTCCTGCCTGTAAAAAAGGAACGTGATCACTTCCGCCTTCAAATGGATTGTAACTGACATTCCAGTTGGCGAATTCCGCCTGCCTGCGAAATACTTCAAGAACGAAATCGTTAAAATAATGAGGGAAGAAATCTTCCTCCTTTACATCACCCGCGCCCCATTCCGTATGCTGATCATTTCCCCGGGTCCAAATCGCCGATGGGTCCGGCATTTTCTCAATAAGGAACCTGCCACCCGTTAAAGAAGTATTTTCACCCACCATATCCAGGCTAAGTCCCCATTTAATATTCTTTCTACGTGCGGAGTCTTCGCTTACAAAATTGCGTGTGCTCACAATTTCATCGCCCCACAGAAACGTTATCGTTCTCCGCGAATCTATTTTCTTTTCATTTATCCAGGTCGCGGAAACCCTTGCCATTTCCATAAGCGCACCTGCCCCTGAAGCATTATCATTGGCTCCGGGTTCCTGCAAGTGGGCACTCAGCACAAACCTTTCTTCAGGTAATTCCGACCCTTTGATTTCCGCAACCAGGGTAAGTTCATCAGAAACCGGAAATGCAGTTTCAATTTTTACCCGCACCTTTATTTTCCCGGACATCAGTGAAGCTTTTAGCTTTTCATTGGCTTCAAAGGAAAGACAAATTGACCATAACTTTTGGCCGGCGTTGTAAGGAATGGATCGAAACTGAATAGAACGGGTATTGATTTCCGGTTTAAGATAGGAAGGGTTGCCATAAGTAATTATACCTATGGCGCCGGATTCAGCAGCCAACGTGTAGGCTCGAAATGGACTTATTTCACCGTAGAGAATTTTACCTTTCACTACTACACCCGCCGGAATCCGTCCATCAGCAAGCTGTACCACTTCTCCTTCAATTCCTTCATTTTTAGTTGAATGTGAATTGATGGAGATCATGTTACGATTTGTTGCAAAATCCAGGAGCGGCGATGAAGATCCTTCAAGAGTGAGAGAGGCACTGATGGGTTCCCAACTTGGTTCTTCAAGTTTTCTCTTTTCAATCCGGTAGGTTAACCTTCCATTCGCGGCGCCTTCCTTTTCAAAGCCAGCCTGCTTAAGTTTTTCTTCCAGATGATATATACTCTTGTCGAACCCGGAATTCCCCGCAAGCCGCCAGAACTGCTCAATATACGCGACGGATTCAAAAGCGTTCTCCCCACGGAACTCAGCCCTGGCAAGGTCAAAATATTCATCTATACTTTGTGCCTCAGCACGAAAGGGAATACACAGAAAGGCAAATCCAACCCAGCTTCTAATTCTCACGATTTGTATTAATTTTCTTCATACCCGGCTGGTAAATTTCAAACCCGGTCTTAGCTTTTTCTTCAGCCACCATTTTTTTAACGTCCTCCAGTAATTGTTTGGCATCGTAGACTATTCCATCTTTTACGGTATACCGTACGCCACCTACTCTGATTACTTCGTTATTTTCATTCAATTTAATTGCTCCTGTTCCATACAAAACTTTCAAATTCTTCAGGGGATTCTCATCCACAATGATCATGTCAGCAAGTTTTCCTACCTGGATGGTACCAATTTCTTTGTCCAATCCCAGTGCTTCCGCGCCTTTCAGCGTTGCGGCACGAATCACTTCCAGCGGATGGAAACCGGCCTCACGCAGTAATTCCAATTCACGGATGTAAGCAAATCCATATAACTGAAAAATGAATCCTGAATCAGAACCGGTGGTAACACGGCCGCCCCGGTTCTTGTATTCATTTACGAAGGTCATCCACAATTTATAGTTCTGTTTCCAGTCAACTTCTTCTTCGGTTCCCCAGTAATGCCAGTAACTTCCGTGCGAAATCATGCTCGGCTGATAAAACTCCCAAAGTTTGGGCATGGTAAATTCTTCATGCCACTCCTGTCTGCGTGCCCGGTGCAAATCCCTGCTTGCTTCATAAATATTGAATGTGGGATCGAGCGTAAAGTCCACGGAAATCAGTTCATCCATAACATTATTCCAATGTTCTGAATAGGGTGGAGCTGCTTGTTTCCAGAGCCGGCCAGCCTCACTAAATCGATCTTGCTCGTTTTGGTAATTATAGTCCAACGGATAATTCTGGATAGCGCGGTCGGTAAAGAGTGCTTCGGGCAATCCATACCAATGTTCCATGGAGGTAAGTCCGGCCCTGGCGCTATTAACCACATTCCACCAGGCAACATTCAATTGAGCGTGGTGACAGGCGCTTCTTAAACCCAATTTTTTATTTTCATCCAGGGCTGCAGCCATAATTTCTGGTGGCGCGCCGAAAAATTTAATGCCATCAGCGCCATTGGCAGCATTTTGCCTGACCCATTCCCTGGCTTGCTGAGGTGTTGTAACCGGCTCTTTAGCTCCGGATCCAAACGAGGTATAGGCCATAATTCGTGGTGCAGTAATTTGGTTTTTTTTACTCTTGTCTTTTTCTTCTAAAACCCAATCCAAACCATTGCCGGCGGATGGATCTCGGATAGTAGTAACACCATGTCCCATCCAAAGTTTGAATACATATTCTGCATTTGCTCCCTGGGCTGAACCACCAATATGTCCATGCATGTCTACAAAACCAGGCAGCAGGTATTTTCCGGTAGCATCAATTTCCTTCCCCCCGGGCTTCAGTTGCGGTCTTCTGTTCGGATTAATTTCCACTCCGGGAGAACCTACGGTGGCTATCTGTTTGATAATATTTTTTTCAACCACAATATCAACAGGACCAAATGGTGGAGCTCCTGTACCATCCACCAGGATTACTCCGCGGATTATAAGTTGATCCCAGGGACCATCGCCTTCAGCTCGTGGTGGGGCTTTCAAAACCTGGGAAAAAGTTGTCAGACTAATAAATAACGAAGCGAACAGTGTAATTGATTTTTTCATGGGATAGCAAATTTATTTTTGTTAGTTACTCTGAATTTTCTTTTTCAGCAGGGAAATCTGTCCTGCATGATACACATCGTGGTGAATAATTCCTTGTATCAACTGATAATAGCTATATTTCTTTCCTGGAACTTTTTCCTGGAGTTTGTCGGCATCAAAAGTCGAAAGAGCTTTTAGAAGTAAAACCTGTGACATTTCCAGGGCTTCCGTAGCTTCCTTCAGGGAATACTTATTAGCATGCGGCTTGAAATTTTCTTCGTCACTAACGACATACTCATTGTTTCCTTCCAGAGTTTGAGCGATCATATTTCGCCAGGCAACCATATGGAAAATCAATTCATTTATGGAATGTGACTCTCCTGTTCTTAATACACGATGATCTTCGGTGAGATCGGATAAGATACTTTTTACTGACGGACCATACCACGGTTCACCATCGTATACGGCGCCAGTCAGTTTAACAAGCCGGTCAAATTCATCTTTCATGTTAATATTCTTTAAGTCTGTTTATTTCATTAATAAGAAATTCTGAATCTTCAAATGTATGATAATTGTTTACAATTTGACGGGCGCCTTCCATAACATCTGTTATTCCTGAGATGTGGGGCGTAATAATTATCTCCGGATTACTCCAAAATGGGTGGGTTGCGGGAAGCGGTTCTTGCCTGAAAACATCCAGATACGCTTTCTTAAGAATCCCCGTTTTCAACGCCCAAAGTAAAGCATCTTCATCCACAATTTTTCCGCGCGCGAGGTTCATAATATAACTTCCTTTATTCATGAGCGAAAAGAAATCCTTGTTTATAAAATTCTCGGTTTTGGATGTCAGGGGAAGCAAACATATCGCGACGTCTACTGATTTTAAAAATTGTCGAAGCTCATTTTGACCAAAGATCCTAAGATTCTTGTAAACCCGGCTTGTATTTCCAAAGGCAACAACTTCGTATTTTAACTCAGTTAGCACACTGGCTACCTTTTTCCCAATTTCACCAATGCCCATCAATCCAATTTTCAATTCAGGTACAGGGGAAATAGTATTCCAACCTCCTGTTTTCCCGGGATTCCAATTCAGAAGTAAATCTTTTTCGAAAAATGTGAGCATCGTTACGATCATCCGTGACATTTGGATGGCTATGCCCGGATCGACTATTCTGGTAATTCTAATATCGGAATGAATTTTTTTGTCTTTCAGAATATGATCAACTCCGGCTCCCAGCGAGGTTACCCATTTCAGGTTGGGAAAATTATGCAGAATACCCGGAGGGTGATTCCATAAAACCGCAGCCTTGACACTTTCCGGATTATTAAGTTCCGGATAAATTTCTATATGAAGGGAAGCATCAACATTTTGAATAGCTTTTTTCCATTCCTTCATGTCCCGTTGCGGTGCAATGATTAAAACAGACATCAGATCAAATGTACTCTATTCCAACTTTGGCTGTAAAAATAATGATGGATTGATTTTTGCGACTGAACAATTTCAAATTCTTTTTCTTAAATTGGAGAAAGTCGCAATTCAAATTGCAAAAAAATCCTGAAATGAGGAGAATTTTGTTCCTTACCGGTTTGTTGATTACAACAACGTTCGGATTCGCCCAAGAAACCGAAGAGGTTCAGCACAAAGAAATTATCAAAAGCATCTACTTCGGTGGGGGAAGTTGGTATATCGATCAACAACAGATGGAGGAATTAAAGGAGTTTGTTAAGTCTCTGGAAAATCTCTCCATCTACACCATCACTGTTATCTCTCATACAGATAATATTGGCGGGATTGAATATAACAACTGGTTATCAACCCAGCGCAGCAAAGCAGTGGTGCGGGAACTTTTGCTCAATGAAGTCGGGTTGGAGCAAATCATAACTGATGACCGTGGTCAGCACACTCCATTATACGATAACATGCTTCCACAGGGAAGGATGATGAACCGGCGCGTTGATATCAAATTCACCCCCCTCATTCTATAGGTTTTAATCCAATTTCAGGCAATTTTCAAAAATAACTGTAACCTTTACTATTCATTCGGGTACCCAACCTGAGGGCAAAAGAAAAATAACTCTTTGATGACTGAAACCAATGACGAGTTCTTGATGGAACAGGTAATGCAGGGAGACCTGCAGAAAGCCTCGGCCTTATTCGAGAGTTATAATAAGAAGCTTTATTCTTTTTTTGTCCGATTGACTTTTGATAAAGATCTAAGTCACGATTTAACACAGAATGTTTTTTTACGAATGTTGAAATACAGAAAATCTTACAGAAAAGGTGCCAGTTTCAGACCCTGGATTTATCAGATAGCCAGAAATGTGCTGGCTGATCATTTCAGAAAAAGTGATGGTAAGTGGATGTCTGATTTTGATGAAGTGGAAAAAATGGGTATACAAACATTTGATGAACATAAAAGCGAAGAGCATCAGGAACAGGAAAAAATACTTCATCGTTCATTGGCCAGGTTGCCGGATGATCAGCGGGAAGTTCTGGTGTTAAGCAGATTTCAGGAAATGAAATATGAAGAAATTGCCGCGATAACAAATACAACGGTGTCTAATATTAAAATTAAGGTTCACCGCGCTATAAAGAAATTGAGGCAAACCTATTTCGAAATTGAAAAACAAATGGAATAGTTATGAAAGAATTTGATAAAGAGAAAATGCACGACTTATTAATTGAACATAGTGAAGGGAATTTAACCGGCGAGCTAAGGGAATATGTCGAAAGGTATATTGAAAATAACACGGATGCAAGAAAAGAATTCGGGGAGTTAAAAAAGCTGAACCGGGTAATGAATCAGAGCAGGGAGTTTGAACCTGACGCAACATTGCATACAGAATTTGACAAAATGTTGCAGGAGGAGATGAAGCTTGCCGCCTCGAAATCAGCAAAACGTGGAAAGGTAATTTCTATGCCAATGATTTGGACGATGCGCGTGGCTGCCGGCCTGGCAATTTTGATTTTGGGATATTTTCTGGGAACACAATTCAGTACGGATAAAGATGAATTAGCTTCTTTACGGGAAGAAATGGAAGCTACGCGGCAGTTGGTAATGATGGCATTGCAGAATCAATCACCAAGTCAACGAATTATGGGGGTGAATTATGTTGAAGATATGAAGCAGCCGGACGACCAGATCATGGATGTTTTAATTGAAACTTTAAATGAAGATGAAAATGTAAATGTCAGACTGGCTGCATTGAACGCGCTGACCAAGTTATCTTCATCAGAAAAAGTAAAATTGGCGCTAATAGAATCTTTGGGAGAACAAACAGAACCAATCGTCCTGATTTCTCTCATTGATGCTCTTGTAAATATCAATGAAATCCGTGCGGTAGAAAAGCTGCAAGATTTGATAGATGATGATAAGAATATTCAATCAGTTCAGGACCAGGCACAATATGGCTTGTTCAAACTGATGTAAGGTCAAAAATTCAAAATAATTAAAATGAAAACATTAAAAATTAAGGAAATGAAAAAGCAAATTTGGACTATCGCAGTGGCACTGATATTCGCTGCATTTTCAATGCCGTCATTTGGTCAGGAATACAAAATTCCGGCTTCGGGCAAATCATTGAAAATTAACTTCAACGAGATAAACAAGTTGGAGATTGAAGGAACAACAGGTTCTGAAATCATTATTACAACAACAGATCGATCCAGGGCGAAGGATGAACGGGCAACAGGGCTCAAAGCTATTAGTTCGATGGGGTTGGAAGATAACACCGGACTGGGATTATCAGCTGTGGAAAAAAATGGAGTAGTAGAAGTCAATTCCATCTCCAGAAACTCTGAATCCAGGTATATAGTAAAAGTACCAAAGAATGTTTCAGTGAAATATGCGCACAACAGTCCGTATGGTTCGGATCTTAAAATCAGCAACCTCGAATCAGAACTTGATGTATCATCATTACATAATGATGTGCTCCTGTTAAATGTAACAGGTCCCATGACAATAAATACAGTTCATGGCGATATTGATGCCGATTTTACAACCCTAAACCAGGCAAGCCCAACATCCATCGCTTCAGTGCACGGGCATGTCGATGTTTCAGTGCCGGCATCTTCCAAAGCTGAGCTCACTATCAAAACAACCTGGGGAGAAATTTTTACCGACATGGATATTCAGATGGATACCAGCGCGGATATGAAAAGGATAAGTTCTCAAACCGTTCGGGGGAAACTTAATGGCGGAGGAGTTGCCCTGATGCTTAGCTCCACGCATGATAATATTTATCTAAGGAAGAAGTAAGTATGGATTGAAAGGAAGGCTTTGGTCTTCCTTTCTTAACTTTTATTATCATGAAAAGAATAATACCAGCTCTGCTGCTGTTTGAAGTTTTTACCAACTCCTTATTAGCTCAATCGCGGTTTGAAAGAACCATACCTTACCAGCCAGGTAAAACACTCACCATGGAATTTACATATCCTGAAATCATAAAGGTTCAGGTTCATGACCTTAATGAAATCAAAGTGGAAGGAATAGTATCCATTAATTCAGGTTTATTTGATCAAAATTTTGATTTGGTAGTAAATTCCTCCGGAAATAATATAGATATCTACAGCACAATAAAAGACAAGGATGAAATTCCACACAGGATTACTGTTAATGTGAAAGGAGAGAAATACGTATTCATGGCTGCAAGCTGGAATGATCCCAAGATAAAGGAATTTCTGGATCAACATGATAAAAGCGCAATTAATTGGATTTCAAATGGATTGGATATCGACATCGAATTAACGGTAACAGTACCCCGGAACAGCAACCTGAACATTACTTCCAAGTTTGGAACGATTGAAATTCTGGGATTACCGGAGCAGCTTGTAGCCACTTCGAAACATGACGGCGTTGACATAAGCGTCGACCCATCATCAAGATATGATTTTGAAATTCATACCACCTTTGGAGAAGTGTATACAAACCTCGACCTGGAATTGGAAAGCCAGGATGGATTGCGTCCCTACAAGGCTCAGAAATTAGTGGCGCATTTGAATGGGGGCGGAAAAAAAATTGTGCTGGAATCAAAATTTGGGAACGTCTACCTGCGTAAAAAGCAGTAAGCTACATCAACTTTATAAATGATAAATTTCCATTGACAAGAAGGGGATAATAAGGTTACATTAGGTGCTTTCTTTGAAGCACCTTTTTTTATGTCAGAACAGAAATTTCCCCATGCTTTAGTCATCCTGTTTGGCTTTTTTGCCTTCTCTTGCATCCTCGCGTTCATAGTTCCGCAAGGTCAATACGAACGGCAACCGGATTCTGAAGGAAATGAACGGGTTGTTCAGGATTCTTACCAAACCGTTGCTACTGAGCGAATTACCGTAAAGGAAATCCTGATTTCTATTCCCGAAGGTATCGCGGGCCGCGCTGATGTAATTGTGCTCGTTTTCCTGTTGGGTGGTTGTTTCTATGTAGTTGAAAAAACAGGTGCATTACGGGAGGGTATAACTTTCCTTGCCGGAAAGGTAACAGGGAAGGAAGAAATAGCCCTGGTTGTTGTGGCTGTCATTTTTGCTACGGGAGGTGCATTGGCAGGTCTTCAGGAAGAAATTATCGCCATGACACCGGTACTCATTTTACTCTGCAGAAAATTAGGCTATAACACATTTGTTGCTGTTTCTGTAAGTTTTGGAGCGGCCATCATCGGTGGGGCTTTCAGCCCTATGAACCCTTTTGCCGTGCTGATTGCTCAGAAAATTTCCGGAGTTCCGTTACTGTCAGGTTCAGGTTTCAGGTTGGTAGTTATGTTGGCAGCATTAGGGCTATGGGTTTTGATGATAATCCGCTACGGAAATAGGAATCGAATTCAGAAAGAAAAAAGTGAATCCGGTTCCACTTCCATGAGTGGCAGGGGTATGGTGATATTTGGAATGTTAATACTTGCTTTCAGCTACCTGGCCTATGGGATGGTGAAACTGGAATGGGGTTTCTATGAAATGTCTGCCCTGTTTTTTGTAGTTGGCGTCGTTGCCGGATTAATTGGCCACCTGGGTGTTAATGGAACCGCCATCGCTTATGTTGAAGGATTCCGGGAAATGACTTTTGCCGCCATCCTTATCGGCGTGGCCAATAGTATTCCACTGATTCTTCAAAAAGGAATTATTATTGATTCCATCGTTTATGGTATTTTTACTCCCCTTCAATTTTTGCCTGCCGGTCTTTCGGCTATCACCATGATGTTTTCCCAGCTATTACTGCACTACCCGATTCCCAGTTATTCGGGGCAGGCAATACTAACCATGCCGATCCTTTCGCCTTTATCAGATTTAATTGGATTGTCCAGGCAAGTTTGCGTGCTGGCCTACCAATACGGAGCAGTGATGATGGATCTGATTGTTCCAACCAACGGAGCCCTGATGGCAGTCCTCGCAATTGCGGGCATTTCCTATGATAATTGGTTTAGATTTATTTGGAAGCCAATGCTCATTATTTTAACACTCGCGGCTGTAGCCCTTGTAGTGGCGGTGATGACAGGAGTCTAATGTGAAAGTGAAAGATATAGAAACCTAAATATCAAATTATCATTCCCATATAATTCCCGTACGCTTACCCTGAAGTTTGCTGAATTATTTTTGCAGAGAAAGTTTGTTGAAGTGTGTCCATTTAATAATTTGAGAAATTCAAATCCACAGTATTTTCAAATCCTTTTAAAGACGGCAAGTCGTAATTTCCAAAGGTTCAAGAAACTGGTAAAATAAAATTTGGCCACGATTTACATTTGCTAACTTTTCCAATTATTTCAAATCTGTTTTTTCAGATTTTGTGCAGAGAATTAGGGGCTAAGACACCGTTTTACAATTACCTTTGTTGTTTCTATAAGAAAAGCGCTTTCTGCGTTCTCCCAACTTTCAAGTTTCGTTGTTGCTAACTCAAAAGGGATTTCTATTTTCTCTAACAGCCTTAATACAATTTCTCCATCTGTCCGTGAATTGGTTAGTCCAATTTTAAAATTTACGCCTTTTGCATACATTTCAATTAATGACAAAGGTGTTTTTTTTATATAAATACCCGAACTCGATATAGTTCCAAAATGTCTGACAGATTTCAAAGTGGTTTCTAACCCCTTGCTTGTTGAACTTGTGTCAATTACCAAATCATACTTCCCTGTTACTTGATGGAAGCTTTCAAAAATATTATTGGCTTGCAGTTTCTGAGCAATTTCTAATCGCTCTTTGCTATTGTCAACATAATCAATTTCTGCAACGCCCAATGCTTTTGCAATCATTAAAGCATATATCCCAACACTTTTGGCTTGCCCAGCTACAATAAGTACTTTCTGATTTGGGTTAGTTTCAATACCTTTTAAATGCCGATACGCATCTGGAATGTTATCAGACAGACTTGCCAAATGAATAGGGTCAATATGATTGGGAATTTTTAAAAGCATGGCATCCGCAAAAGGAATTTTTATAAAATCTGACATTGCTCCACCAAACTGTAAATGTTTTCCGAATCCAAACATTGAAAGAACTGGAGTTGTTTCACAAACACTTGTAAATCCATTGTTACAATTAATACAGCAACCACAAGATATTTGAAAAGGAACGCTAACTACGTCGCCAATTTTTATGTTTTTAACACCATCACCAATTTCAATTACTTTTGCTACACATTCGTGTCCAAAAGGAAATGGACCTTTTAAAATATCTCCAAAAATTGAATTGTATTTAGGGTCAATCTTTCCTAAGGCGGTTCCAATTTTAATTTTACCTGCTAAGTTATTGAATAAAAATGCTATCATCAAGGTCACATTTTGCAACAGCAAACGGTCTTACTATTGCTTCCAATGAAGAAGAAATCACGGGAGTGGATACTTCACGCCATTCAAGTTTTCCCTTTTTAATGAAATATAGCTGCTGCATAATTGTGTGTAACGTTTTGTGTTTGTGACGGCTGCGGTTTTCAAAACGTGTCTTTGTCCTTTAGCATTGCAATATAGTTTACTGGTAAATTTCCAAAGCCGTAAATTTTTTGAGGAAAAATTAAGGTAACGAAAGCAGAGGTGAACTATGTCACTGTCAAGGTCAAGGACCTATACGTGGAACTAGTCCTATTTAAATCTGGCATTAGAATATTAGGAGAATTTGTCCTTTCCCGGATAAAATTTTACCCAGCCTGCAGTTCTGCAAGCAGCGCTTTGGTTTCCGATCCACACATTCTCGGACCGAAATTGGCTACAACCCTGGAGGAAGCTAAACTGGCAAGCCTCCCCGCATCGACAAAATTATAACCGTGAGTAATTCCGTAAAGAAAAGCTCCGGCAAACATGTCACCTGCTCCATTCGTGTCTACAGCTTTTACCGGTACCGGGTCTATATCTGCAAAATTATGTCCATCATAAACCATTGCCCCCTGCCTGCCACGAGTAATAGCAAATGAATTCGCAAAATTCTTTAGTTTTTCACGAGCTTCGAAAAGATCAGAACTTTCAGTAAAAATCAGCGCCTCCTGTTCGTTACAAAAAAGTAAATCGACTCGTTCTCCTATCACCTCCATAAGTCCTTCTTTGAAATGGCGGGTCATACTTGGATCAGAAAAAGTCAGTGAAGTTCTCACATTATACTTCTGTGCAAGTTCACGGCCACGCCTCATCGCGGCTCTTCCATCAGGATTGGCAACCAGGTAACCTTCAATATAAATGTACCTGGATCTCTTTATTGCACTTTCGTAAATATCGCCGGCTGAATATTCTGATGTGATCCCTAAAAAGGTATTCATTGTGCGTTCAGCGTCAGGAGTTATAAGCACTAAACATTTACCGGTGATTCCATCCGGTAAACTTCCAATAACAAGATTGCTGTCTACTTTTTCACGCGAAAGGTCCTTCAGGTAAAACTTCCCAAGTTCATCACTTGCAACCTTGCAGGAATAGAAGCATGATCCGCCAAGCTGACTGATTGCAATTATTGAATTCGCCGCCGATCCCCCACATTGCTTTTTCACGTCGTTATGATTCAAGGCTTGCACAAGGCGGTTTTGACGTTTTTGATCCACCAGCGTCATAACTCCCTTCTCAACTCCATTTGTTAAAAGAAAATTATCTTCAACAGAATACTCCATATCTACCAGTGCATTACCGATTCCATAAACGTCGTAAACCTTTTCAGCCATCTTTCATTATTTTACTCGAAATTAAATCATTTCATCACAGATGTGAAAATAATAAAATCTAATTTGTTGAAGATTCCAGTATTAATCGATTCAGAATATTTGGATAATCTGTAATTATGCCATCAACTTCCCATCTCATCATTTTCTCCATGTCTTTTTCTTCATTAACCGTCCATGGATAAACCTTAATTCCCAATTCATGTAAATCTCTTATTGTTCGTTTTCTTATCAATTTATAATGCGGACTGTAAAAATGAGGGTGGAAGCCTAGCTTCTCTAACACTGTTTCATCGGATTTAATACTTTCAACTAACGCTGAAAGCCGCACCTCCGGATATTTCTCATTCCAGTATTTCAGAATTCTGAAATCAAAGCTTTGAATTATAATCCTGCTTAAGGGCAGATACGCGTCAATTACTTCAAAAACCCGATCCGAAAATTCAGCCGGCAGAGGATGGTCTTTTGAATCTCCCTCTTCAGAAGATCTTAATTCTATCAGATAATCTACCTCGTATTGTGTGTAGTTTTTCAGATATCTTTCGCATTCCCTGATCACTTCACCGAGCAAGGGTTTATTTACAGGAACTCTTTCCTGAGCTTCAAAATCAGTTCTGCCTTTTGTGCCACAATCGAATTTTCGAACTTGACTATAGTCCATTGAATAAATTATCAGTTTCTGCTCATCTGAAACGGTGAGTTCTTTCCCTTCATCAGTTAAGCAATATTCAGAGGAAATAAAAGGCTCATGCGATACCACCACTTCCCCATCTTTAGAAATTACTACGTCAATTTCAAGAATTGTGGCATTGCTGTCCAGCGCATTCAAAAATGCAGGTATTGAATTTTCCGGTAAAAGACCAGCACCGCCCCGATAGGCGATATTTTCAAAATTCTGGCCTAGAAGCAGCTGTTGTCCGAAAACACAAATTATCAGACTAATAATATTCTTATAATCAACTAATTTTAACCTCATTTCAATTTGCAAGATAACAAAAACCTTACTCTAACATGACTGACTATTCCGCAAAAGACCTGAAATTAATTTATTGGCTCCTTATTTGCCTGTTTACCATTGAACTTGCTCAGATCGCACTCAAGTATTTCAACGATTATTACTTTAACAGGATAGCGATTGGCGGCTTCAATTTGTTGATAGTTTACTTTGGTTATAAAATAGGAATCAACAAAATATTTGTGATCGGTTATGGCCTGATAAGTATGATTTTGATTGTGGCCGCCTATTTTATCATTTGGAATTAGATGGCGAATCTTTTAATAAAATTTGTTTTCCTTGCAGTGCTTTGTCTTTTCTTCTCTTCTTGCTTGGAAGTAAAGGATATTGAATTCGTCAGGGTGAGAAAACTTGAATTTAAGGAAATCAGGGATGGAAAAATTATTGCAAATGCTGATGCTGTTTTTAACAACCCGAATAAGCGTGGGGGCAAAGTGAAAAAGGTGGATATCTCAATATTTGTGAATGAAAAGGAGGCAGCTAAAGTAATGCGAAATTCTCCGTTTAAAGTTTCTCCGAACTCAGAATTTACAATTCCGCTGGAAATGGAAATAACGTTTGAAGAGCTTGCTAAGAATTTTCTGAGCAATATCTTTTCCAGGGAAAAGGAAAAAAATCTTCCGCTGCATTTTGAGGGATATATTTGGGTTTCGGTCTTTGGAGTAACAAGAAAAATCCCGGTAAAATATGATGCATCATTGAAATTACGATTTTAGACTGAACAAAATTCAAGCTTTCAGGAGCGAAATTAATTTTGTTGATTCCGGAATCTTTTCTTTTGCGTGATATAAGTTCAATATCCCATTCAATAAATTTAATTTTTTATTCAAATTTTCTATCCAAAAATAATCGCGTATAATAAGAAGGCAATTGAAGTTAAGATGTTGTAACTTATAAGTGAAATCAGAATGGTATGAAAAAAATATTGTGCTTGGTTATCATTTCGGTTATTTTCGGTTGCGCACCCGATCCGATTCCGCAGGATCAGCAGGTATATGTCGGTATATGGCAGGGCAGTAATATTTTTCTTGAAATTGAT
This sequence comes from Cyclobacteriaceae bacterium, assembly GCA_036397995.1. Classification (GTDB taxonomy): domain Bacteria; phylum Bacteroidota; class Bacteroidia; order Cytophagales; family Cyclobacteriaceae; genus DASWHX01. Next base: position 3,705 of record DASWHX010000116.1, on the reverse strand, counting down.
GCCGATGGAAATGCTTCCTATGCAAAAGTTATGGAAGGCGCCAGCGAAACGGTTGATTCTCCTGTAAAGAAAATTGGTGATGGCAAAATTGTAATTGGATATCTCTTCATTACAAAGACACTCGAACTTACAAAACCCCCCTTTGAAGAAGATGGTAAGTGGAAGATGGTAATTGATGGTGTTACTCTCACCAAACAAACGACATTATAAATTGTGATGGACCTTGAAAAGTTCAGTATAAAATCAAAGGGGCAAGCAAAGGAGAATAAACGATTTCTTAAGAGATTTAAAAAATTTGATTCAAAAAAATTAGACGGCCAATTTCTTGCTCTTCATGAAGAGGTTTTTGCAGAAATTGATTGCCTCACCTGCGCAAATTGCTGCAAAACAACCAGTCCTGTTTTTTACCAAAACGATATTGAGCGTGCATCAAACGCTTTGAAAATGAAGCCTGGTGATTTTGTGGAAACTTATCTGAAAATCGATGAGGATAACGATTATGTGTTGAAGTCTGCCCCCTGCCCTTTCCTGGATAGTGGCAATCATTGCAAAATCTATGAACACCGGCCCAAGGCTTGCCGGGAATATCCACATACTGACAGAAAAAAAATGATTCAACTGCTTGACCTTACCTATCGAAATACGCTGGTGTGCCCTGCAGTTTTGGAAATAGTGAACAGGATGAAGGTCAAAGTTTGATCCATCCGGGGATTGAATAACTTGTATGAGCGTCAAAAGAAAGTTGACTATCTCCGTTTTTCACAAAAAAAAGTCAGTAACAATGTTCATAAAATGTACTGGAATTTTTACTTCACTCTGATTATTTCGGGCATTCCATGGACGCTGTAAGTAAATACATCATTCCTGGAATAATGGCCGGTCACATCAAAATCCATTTTGGCTTCGGTTGTTTTCTCCAGCGCTATTTCCGCATACAAGATTCCCTCCTTATCCCACAGCGGACCTGCCAGAATATTCCCCAATGGATCTACAATCACACTTCCACCGCGACAAAGTATTTTCTTTGAATTTTTCAGGTCGTTACCAATCTCCAAATCTTCGGGATACATATCTTTGGTTACAAACTGATTGCATCCCAGGACATAACAGCGACCCTCGCACGCAATGTGCTGCATTGTGGCCACCCAGGATTCCCGGTGGTCAGCGGTAGGAGCAAGATAAATCTGAACACCCTTGCTGTACATTGCCATCCGTGCAAGCGGCATATAGTTCTCCCAGCAAATCAATCCTCCAATCCGCCCCAGTTTGGTATCCAAAACAGTTAACGTTGTTCCATCCCCTTCACCCCAGATTATACGTTCTCCTGCCGTTGGTTTTAGCTTTCGGTGTTTCCCAAGAAATTTTCCATCTGGCCCGAAGTATAAAAGTGTGCAATAAACAGTTCCCTGGCTGTGCGTGTCTTTTTCAATAACCCCAACTGCAATAAATGCTTTTGCTTTAGCGGCCATTTTTCCAATCGCCGTTACCTCCGGGCCAGGTACTTCTACGGCATTCTCAACATATTTCCGCCAGGTTCGTCTGCCTTCCGGAGTTCTGCCGCCCAGTTTTGTTCCAAAAGTCAATCCCCACGGATATGCCGGAATAAACGCCTCGGGAAACAAGATCAATTTTGGTTTTCTCTTAGCAGCGGACTGAATGTAATGGTCCATTTTTTTTACGGTCTTTTTCCTATCAAAGAGGGCTGGGGAACCCTGAATAACAGCGGCTTTAAAGGTATTGGTCATGCTTCATCATTTTGGTTCAATTTACAAAAACTCACCGCGAATTATTGGAGAAAAAGATAACCCCTGATAGAATAAGCATCAAAAATGAAAAGTGCCGAAGAAGGGACTCGAACCCCCACGCCCTTGCGGGCACATGTCCCTGAAACATGCGTGTCTACCAATTTCACCACTTCGGCAGGGAGGACAAAAATAGTAATTTAATCCAAAGAGAGGATACTCAATCCAGTAATCCTGACATCATATAAATCAGCACAATCAATGCAATTACTGCAAAAGCACCAACTACGTATTTCCTCCTTTCGTCGATAACTGTTTCATGCAGGATATCCAAAACTCTGGCCTTCATGGCTTCCATCCTCGTATCCTCTTTAACAAGGTAATCGGCCGCACCTATTCTTAAACACTCATCTTCTAATTTCGGATCATTTACCACGGTGACTACTACGATTTTTACTCTGGGTTTTTGCCTTTTGATCGCTCTAATTACATCCAACCCATTCAACCCTTTCAGGCTAAAGTCAAGTAATACCACAGCAGGATTTTCCTTTAAAGATCCTAAGAATTCTTCTCCACTTTCAAAAGTTTTTACGCGGTCATATCCGTTGGACTGAATATGACTCAAAATAAATTTCGTGAATACCGGATCATCATCCACAATATGTATTAAAGGATTGGGCCAGGCCATTGGGTTTTAGGTCTCAGATTTTCAGGGTTTAGCCACCATGAATTTGAGAAATATATCTGTTTTTACCAACAATATTCGAATCCCGCTAATAATTTCCCTTCTAACTAAATTGTTCTGTTTTGAAAAGATCTGATGGTTTGGAATTTTTTCGGAATGAATTGGCACCTTGGGAATGATTCTTAACTTTGCCGTATCTCTCACAATCTCTTTTTCACACCCGCCCCCAAGCGGTAATTTTATATATAGAAGAAATACGGTATCCGGAATAAAATTATTAAGAATGAAAACACTTTTATTTATTGGCTTCGGAAGTTTTATTGGTGGTATTCTCCGGTATCTTTTATCAAGCCAGATTTTCACACGTTTCCTGTCTGCATTTCCATATGGTACCCTGGCAGTAAATTTAATCGGATGTTTTCTTATAGGACTCTTTTTTGGATTTGTCGAAAAGACCGATGTCAATCCCGATTTGAGAATTTTTCTCATGACCGGTATATTAGGTGGATTTACTACCTTCAGCGCATTTTCAAATGAAACCGTTGGATTGTTAAGGCAGGGGAGTTTTGGCTATGCAAGCATTTATGTTCTTTCAAGCCTCGTACTTGGTATATTGCTGACTTTTGCAGGCATAGTGCTGTCAAGGCAATTATAAACTGCATTACCTAACGTTTGTGTTTAAGATGTCGCCAGATAAGTCGGGTTTGGTAAATTCAGAACGAATGCCAAGCCCGACTTGTGCGTCACTATCAGCCGTTGCCGAAGCTAATTCAGTTAATTGGCCTGAAATTGACGTAGCTGCTGCCGGACATTACTTATACATTGTTGTGGGATCGTGCCACCTCGGAGAATTTAAGTACGGATGCCATTGCTTTGATTGGTGTAGGGGGTTGCGCGGCAATGGCTTTGGTGCGATTTTGGGCAGTTATCTGTCCTTTTTGAATCTTTTGTCCAATATTGTCGTTTTAAAACTACTGGAAATCGTTAATTTGGTAGCCCTTAATAAGGTTTTAATGAGAGAAACGCAGAAAATAATAGATAAAATTGAGTCTTCTGAAGATTGCTTTTGCATTACGCTTATCAATGGTCAGAAGAATCCGCCAAATTTATTTCCGACTCAGATTGCTCTTGATATTCTGCCTATTTTATATGAACTACTTGAGGGTAAAGGGAAAGTAAAGAAAATCGCCCTTGTCATCAGGAGTAATGGCGGGATAATTGATGCACCTCTACCGGTGATAAATTTACTGAAGGAATATTGTGAGACCCTTAGTATTT
>DASWHX010000115.1:0-1953 GCA_036397995.1 Cyclobacteriaceae bacterium | reverse complement strand
CCTCCTGATGCGGGTGTGTTGGTAAAATACCTGAACAAGAATTTTCCGGGTGCAAATTATTATGCTGCCTATGAGGCTGGCTATTCAGGATTTTGGTTACAAGAAAACTTACAAGCCCAAGGTATTAACTGTATCGTTGTACATGCAGCTGATGTGCCCACTAAAGACAAGGAGAGAAAACAAAAACGAGATCCATTGGATAGCCAGAAAATAGCCCGTTCATTAAAAAGCGGAGAACTGGAAGCCATTTATATACCCAGCAAGGATTGCCAACAAGACCGCAGCTTGTTACGGGCTCGTCATCAGATTGTGGCAACCAAACGTGATGCAGAAACCGGATCAGGCATTACTGAGTTTTTTTGGAATCAGCTACCCTCAGCAAAAAGTTTCAACATTTCAGTCATTAAAATTAAAACTTGCAAACCAATTAATGACCTCTAACAGGTTTGTAAATTTTGAGGAATTCCCAAAGTTAAAAACTTATTAAACCATAATCACCCGTCGCGATTAGACACTTCATCCAACATCTCTAATAAGCCTTTTTAACTTCTTCAGGATCTTCGAGGATAAATCCTTTTCCATGCACATTAGTAACTTTAACGGCAGGATCGTCTTTCAATTTATAGCGAAGCTTATGAATGAAAACATCCATACTTTTGCGATTAAAAAAATCATTTTGTCCCCACACCAACTTCAGTATTTTTGGCCGGTCCACCAATTGATTCTTTTGTTGGCATAGCATCTTCAACACTTTTGTTTCTTTGGTAGTGAGTTTTGCTGCCTTCTTATCCAGAATAAGGGTTTGTTCTCTGGGGTTAAAATGGTATTTACCAATCCAAAAGGTGTTGCAATTTGATAAATTCTGACCGGCCTGAGCCGAGCTGCGATTGATAATTGCACGAACCCTGGCAATAAATAATTCTTCGTCAACCGGTTTCACCACATAATCATCACATCCCAGCCTGAAACCTTTCAACTTATCCACCTTCAATGCCTTCGCGGTGAGAAAAATAAAAGGTACATCAGAATCAATTTCCCGGATTTCTTTTGCCAATGTAAATCCGTCTTTTTCCGGCATCATAATATCCAAAACACAAAGATCAAAAAGGCCATTCTCAAATTTTTTAAGCCCATCATTCCCATCTTTTGTCCAGGTCACTTCGAACCCGTTCATTTCAAGGTATTCCTTTAGGATATATCCGAAACTTTCATCGTCTTCAGCGAGGAGAATTTTGCTCATTCGCTTTAGGTCAATGGAAAAAACAATCGAAATTCAGTGCCCTGATTGATCGAGCTATTGAGGTCGATGCGGCCCTTGTGCGCCTCAATGATTTTTTTTACGTAGCTTAATCCAAGGCCAAATCCTTTTACATTATGCACATCTCCTCCCTGGGCCCGGTAAAACTTATCGAATACATATTTCTGAATTTCTTTGCCAATGCCAATCCCATTATCTCTTATCGTAATCTGAACACCATCCTCACGGTCGGATGTAGTAATCTCGATGTCCGGATTAAGCCGGGTATATTTAAGCGCATTGTCTACCAGGTTTGAAATGATATTTACAAGATGGGTTTCATCGGCCATCACCAATGGATTTGAGGCTTCAAGATTTAATTTGATTTTGCCATTGCGCTCCCCAACAAGAATCATCATGCTTTCCAATACGCGGTTTATCACATCATGTACATTTAAAAGCTTTTTCTCCAGAGTAAAATTGCCCGAATCGATCATGGCAATCTGCAATATCTTATCTACTTGTCCTTCCAGTCGCTTGCTTTCATGGCTAATCAAATTAAGGTAGTTCTTTCTTTTTTCCTCGTCAATTTGATCATATTCTTTGTTCAGTATACCTGAAGCCAGAAGTACAGAAGCAAGGGGAGTTTTAAACTCGTGGGTCAGGTTATTAATGAAATCATTTTTTATGGTTGAAAGTTTCTTCTGACGCCTGAT
>DASWHX010000114.1:0-6157 GCA_036397995.1 Cyclobacteriaceae bacterium | reverse complement strand
CCGCCCAGGAACGATTATGATCATTCAATGCATCCGCAATTTTTCCATGATCCCGCGGATTAGATTTATGAGCATAAATAAACCTCCAGGGCTGCTCATTAAAACTCGATGGCGCCCACCTGGCTGATTCAAAGATCAAATCCAGTTTCTCCTGCTCCACTTCTTTGTTATCAAAGAGCACAATACTTTTTCTCCTACGTATTACTTCTGAAACTCTTGTCATGATATTATGCAAAATGCCTCCTCATTCTTTGAGCATATGTAAGATAATTTATGGTAGCCGGAGTCTGCAACATAAACAAACGACTGTTATTCCTTGAAACTATTGAAATCTTTTCACCATTTTCAACTATTGCAAAATCCTTTGCGTGCATTTCGTTTTCATTAACCTTAATTTCACCTTCAATCAAATAAATTGAATTTACCTCTTCTTTTTTAACATTCAATTCATGTTCCCCTTCATTCAACCAAATTTCTTTTATTAACACTCCGGGCGTATCCATTTGCATTGGAGCGTTGCTACCGTGATAATGCTTTATCGTAAATCCGTTTTTTTCCTCAACCGGAAAGGATTTTGATTGATAGTCATCATAAGATGCAGGCTTATTCAGTGTTTTATCCAGATCAGGATCAACCCAAATTTGAAAAAATTCTGAATTTGCATTCACTTTCTCCGCATGGGTTATCCCATTCCCTGAACGAATAATCTGGGCATCGCCTTCCTTGAGTTTTCTCCAGCCCTGATGCTTACTGTCATAATGCTCGAGTGAGCCTTTCAACACGAAAGACATAATCTCAAATCCCTGGTGGGGATGCTCCCCGATGACACTTTCACCTCCGGGCGTCCAGGCATGCGCCCAATAAAATAAGTTTGAATAGGGTTTTACCTTTCCGCCATCCTGTGGAAATCCTATGGGCTTATTCTCCCTAATTTCACCAAAGTTGAATTGCCCTTTGGCTTGCTCCTTTTCAGTAATTATTGTTGTTGTCATTATTTTATCTCCTTATACTCAAGTATACGATGTTATAACATTAATGTTACAACATTAATATAAATTATTTTTTTAAGTTGAATTGGCTGGTAGAATAATGCGGTATTAATGATGAGTACTATTCCCTCCTTCTTATTTTTATTAAGTTTCATTTCACATGGAGGACTCGTCCCAATTCAACATTTTATCCAGGGTATTTGTAGAAACATAATGATAATTGGGTCGCGCTTCGGAATATATTCTTCTTGCCATTTCCAATCCTTTCTCTGTCTTAATTAGTTCGTCATACAATGGAGCAAGGAATTTTCTCCGGCCAACATTTACTAAAAAATTTTCAAGGTTTTCATATCCGGGGTTATATTCATTTCGAATTACATGCATAAACCAGGCAGCAAGTATTTCAGAATTTCCTGAATAGGTAAAATCAAGATATTCATCCAGGTTCCTCATCGTTTCTTGGTTCATTTCATCCGGCAAATTTCTGATAAAATGAAGCCATTCGTGAGTAGACCAGGTTTTTGCGATCAAATCTTCCGGGCTAATCAAACTGGTTATCGGACTGCCACCTTCCCATGCTTTCAAAACATTATCTACAGCTTCAAACCTCTCTGACTCCGGCGCAGGGAGCGTTTCGGGAATTCCTTCCCCATAAATCCATTGGTCTATTTCGGTGTTTTTAATATTATCTTTAAAATTTTGCTGAACATATTTAACAAACTTTTCGGTAGTCATTGATTGAAATTGATAGTCAGCAAAATACTGTTTTAGGAAGGCATCAAAACGTTCTCGTCCGATTTTCAATTCTAAAAATTTCAGAAAGAAAAAACCCTTATCATAGGCAATCGAACTGACTCCTTCATCCGGGTTTCTACCCTCCAGCTGTAAGAAAAGACGCGTATCTGCTTGTGAACCTTCTCTAATCTTTGATTCCACTTCATCTTGCAAATCCTGCAAAGCAAGTCCCGCCAGCATATCTGAATAAGATTTGCCATTCAAAGCCTCCATGATTCTGTTTTCAATATAAACGGTAAATCCTTCGTTAAGCCAGAAATCATTCCAGGTTGCATTAGTAACCAGGTTACCAGACCAACTGTGTGCCAGCTCGTGAGCAACGAGAGAAGTGAGGGATCGATCACCGGCAATAACGGTGGGAGTTGCAAATGTTAACCTGGGATTTTCCATTCCCCCGAAAGGGAAACTTGGTGGAAGTACAATAAGGTCATATCTCTCCCATTGATAAGGACCATAGATCGCTTCTGTTGTTGTCAGCATTTCTTCCATCTCCGCAAATTCATACGCGGCGCTTTCCAAAATTGAAGGTTCGGAATATACCCCTGTGCGTGGTCCAACCGATTTGAAGGCTATGTCGCCAACGGCAAGTGCCATTAAATACGCGGGGATTGGCTGCTTCATTTCGAAATGATAAACGCCTGAATCATTTTTTACCTGAGGATTTGAGGCGCTCATCACAGCTAGCAAGTTGCCTGGTACTGTTACCTCAGCATCGTAAGTAAACCGGATCCCTGGAGAATCTTGCAATGGAATCCAGCTTCGTGCCAGTATTGCCTGAGACTGTGTGAATAGAAATGGGTGCTCACCACCTGCTGTTTGCGCCGGTTCCAGCCATTGTAAAGCTTCCGCGTGGTCCGTAGTCGCGTATTCAATGGAAACTGACCCGGTATTTTCTTTGATAGGAATTATCAATGCTGAGCCAAGAATTTCATCTTTAGGTTGAAGGGTGAAATCACATGGAGTAACAGCATTATCCAAATAAACAGCTTTGATTTCCAGGTCTTTTGTGTCTAAAATCAAATGCTTTGAATTATTACTTTTTTTGAATTTCAAGGTAGCAACGGCGGTTATTTTCTTTTGAGAAAAATCCACGTCTGCTTTCCAACTCAAATGAGTAACCATCGCGTCTTCAGGTGCTGCATAAGAATGAGGATCAAGCGGCATAATTTCTTCGGTATTTTCATTTTGAATATTACAAGCCCAAAAACACATTGATAAAACAAGTTGGACTAAAAAAACTAATCTTTTCATATATTCACTTTTAGAGCAAAAATAAGGCAACGTGAAATTATTTTGCAGAGAATCCGGTCAGTAAGATCAGCTTCCTTAATTTTCAATCTCCACTATCATTTCGATTTCCACTGAAATATTTCTTGGTAAAGCCATCATTCCAACGGCAGATCTTGCATGTTTTCCTTTTTCTTCACCAAAAACCTTCACCATAAGATCCGAAAATCCATTAATTACCTCCGGCTGATTTCCAAACTCCGGAGTACAGTTTACCATCCCAAGTACTTTTACTATTCGTTTTACTTTGGAAAGTTCCCCGATTTCCTTTTTGAGTGAGGATAATATAGCTAATCCCACTACTTTTGCCGCTTCATAACCTTCTTCTTGTGTCAGATCTTTTCCTACTTTACCGGTAATGTATCCTCCTTCGGGACGAACCGGACCGTGACCTGCCAGAAAAACCAGGTTTCCGGTTCTTACGGCGCGCACGTAATTGGCAACCGGAGGTTCCGGATCTGCAAGCTTTAGTCCTAATTCAGCTAATTTTTCTTCCGGTGTCTGAGCTATAATCAAAGTATAAGAAATTAATAATGCCATAATGGCCAGCGCATTTTTTAATGTTGAATTTTTCATTGTTACTGAGTTTTATTCAATATATACTAATAATTCGGCTGTTAAAAAATAAACTTTTTGCTGTGACCCTTAATTCCGGAGTCACTTCATCTTATTCACGCCAATCCCTTTTTGATACTCAAAATCAAGATACGCACGCTTTCCGGTATTCAGATTTTTTATAACCACCTGAAAGCGGGTTACCCCTAAATCAATATATTCAGTTACATCAAAGTAAATCGGTTTGAAATCCCTTGGAAAATATTCTATAGAAAGGTTTTCCAGGGTAACTCCCAGTACATAATCTGTCAGTAATATTTCCAGCTTTGCATTTTTCTTTAAGTCAATTTCCGGATAAATCTTATAACGGGTTTTTACTTTGCTAAGCCCCTGTGCGGAAAATTCATCAACCGTATTACCGGTATTGCCTATGGAAGCAATCAGTTTATAGGACCAGGGTTGATTCTCTCCTGTAAGAATCTCAACATATTCATACTCCTTTCTTATTTCACCATGTGCATCCTGCCTGGCTGGAAACATTTTAATTAAGCTGAATTTGAATTCATTTGTTTTCCTGCGATAAAGTGCATAGGAAGTAACGGATTGCATCAGTGAATCCGGGGTTATCCAGAAATAATTCAATGTATCTTGTCGCACGGGGCTGGAAGCTTCAATTTGAATGGTCTGAACAACAGGAAGTCCATGAGGAGTGAGGCTCAATTCCATCTTAAAATGACAGAAATCGTGCAAATACCCATCAACGTTGAGCAAATACTCTTTACCCGGTTCCAGATTATCCAGGGTAACAAACATATCATCCTGGGTACCTAATGAAATACAGGACTTAATCTGGTAAGTTTCTGTTTGGCACGGAATTCCTTCAATCACCACAAGCTGAACTCCCCAAATATCACGGCATTTCTGATTGCTGATATTGATATATTGAACCGGTGCATCCAGGGCAATGAAATAAAACCATTGGTCATTATGATACTTGATGCATTTGCCGGTAAGTTTTTCATCCACACAATTCCATTGAACAGAATTTCCATTGGTGAAAGATTGGATAGGGGTGTCCTCAAGAATTTCTACCCGATCCTCAATATTATCATTATTCGTTTGGGCAAGAAGGTTGAATGAAATACCCAATATGAAAATCGTGCAAAGATGAGAAATGCGGGCAATCCGTAAATCCATGTATCGAAGTACTATTTGCAGTATTCTTTAATTGCCTTACCGGCACTAGAGGAACCTAACTGACTGGCACGATTCAGATCCAGACAGCCGTCGTAATTATTTCCCAAATTGATTTTTGCCATTCCGCGGTAATAGTATGGTTCAGGATCATTAGGAAATAATTCAATTGAAACCGTATAATCCTCAATCGCTCCGTTGTAATCTTCTATTTCCGATTTTGCAAGTCCCCGGTTATCATAGAAAAGTGGTTCCTCAGGATCCAATTCTATTGCAAGATCATAATCCTGGATCGCGCCTTCATAATCTTCCAGATTGTATTTGGCTACGCCACGCAGATTATATACATCAGGATCTTCATCAAACAAAGCTACGGATTTGTCATAGTCAGAAACTGCTCCTTGATAATCCTCAAGCGCACTTTTAATCATGGCCCGGTTATCGTACTTGATAGCGTCTGTGGAGTCCATGGAGATAGCCTGATTCAAATCTGTTATAGCTCCGGCAAAATCACCCAGGTTATATCTTGCCACCCCACGGTAATTGAATACTTCCGGATCTGATGCATCAAGGCTTATTGATTTATTGTAATCATCAAGTGCACCAATAAATTCTTCCAACTCCGCTCTTATTACCCCCCGGTTGTAATATTTATCCGCATCGTTAGGATCTAATTCTATAGCTTTGGAAAAATCAAAATAGGCATTCTCAAGATCCTCCAGGTTAAACAAAGCAAACCCCCGGTTACTGTATGCTTCCGCGTAATCGTTCTTTTTTTCAATCGCTCTGGAAAAATCAACTATTGCATATTCATCGTCCGCTAAATAAAATTTTGAAAGACCACGCTCGTTGTACGCTTCTGCATAATTAGAATCCAACTCCACGGCTATGTTCAAATCACCAATGGCGCCGTAGAAATCCTCCTGCTGATTCCGAATCTTTCCGCGCTCAAGATAAAACTTTGGGATTTTCGGGTCTACTTCAATCGCCTTATCCAGAGCTTCGCGAGCCTCCTTGTAATTTTCCTTTTCTGCGAGTTCGATTCCCTTGTCCATCCAATCACGCGCGGTGGTTTGTGAAAATGCCGCGGAGTACTCAACCAGAAAAAAAATAAGCAGGATTGAATAATGTTTCATGTTATAAAGGTAATCATTTCGTATAAATTGAATTCAACCGTAAAAAGCAGAGGCGTCCGACGGTTTGGAACCGTCTGACGACCTGATCAGAATGTCCATAAGAGTATGATGAGTAGCATGGAAGACGTTTCATATCAGAGAACTTAAAAATTTTTATACCCAGCTGTTTGCAAATTTTTCTGCATAATAAATCAGATAATT
>DASWHX010000113.1:0-6248 GCA_036397995.1 Cyclobacteriaceae bacterium | reverse complement strand
ATAAAGGTCTCAGGAAGAAATTCAGTGGGATGTGAAAGTCAAAAAACAAATATTTCAATTAGTCAAATTACCGCTACCGAACCTGAAAATCTTACTACAAGTTTTGCGTGTGGTCCGGAGAATGCCGTGATGTTGGAAGTTGGAGGTGCGCCGGACGGGTTTACTTATAACTGGTATGAATCAGCAGAAGCAATTACTCCCGTTCAATCATCGGAATCTGACAAATTTTTGACGGAACCTCTTTCATCTTCAAAATCTTTTTATGTAACTATGGTTTCCCCGGAAGGGTGCGAAAGTTTAAGAACATTGGTCATGGCGGAGATTTTCAGCATAAATATAACTGCAAGTGAGGACAAGCTAATTTCTTCCAGCGATACCGGGAATCAATGGTTTTTTAATGGAAATGCAATAGAAGGTGCAACGGATAAGGAATATGCTCCGGAAGAATCAGGAACATATACTTTAACAGTAACTAGGGGGACTTGTACGCTGGAAGAATCAGTTGATTTTCTTGTTACTTCGATAGGTGAAAATGAAGCCGGCTTGCTTACCCTTTATCCAAATCCTGTGACCAACGTTTTGAATGTGATAGTAAGTAATGAGTTAATTGATGAAGGCGGGAGTAAGATGTTAATTCTTGATAATTCTGGAAGGATTATGTTAAATAGCGATATTGTTTCAAGTGAAACTGAAGTAGACCTTGGAAGTTTATCAAAAGGAGTATATTTCATTCATATAAGTAATAAAAATCAGAAAATTATAAGAAGAATAGTTAAAGAATAAGCCCAATCAACCGAAACAAGTGGAGAATGCCTGCAATCAAAATTAAACCCTTTCGGGTATTAAGACCGTTACTTATTTTAATTGGAACAACATTGGTTTCGTTGTCTATAGCGGTTGCGCAGCCCGGTGATCCTGGAGGAGATCCGGATAATCCGGTCCCAATAACTGGTATCGAGCTATTGATTGCGGCTGGAGCCTGGTTGGGTATTAGGAAAATAAGATTACTAAACAAGGATAAAAAATAAATGCAAACCAGAATCTCAGCTATAAGAATCCTCCCTCGTTGGATTATAGTACTAATAGACCTTGGTTTTATTCTGGCTTCAATTGTCCTCGCCTATTTGCTTAGATTCAATTTTGATCTGAATCCCATTGCTTCCAGAAATATTTTCAGTGAGATATTTTTTTATCTGTCCGCTCACCTCATTGTAATAATGGTTCTCAAACCTTATCGGGGAATTATCCGTTATACCGGTCCCCAGGATGCTATCAGAGTTGTCAGGGCAATGCTGATATCATTCATGTTGCTACTCGGTGTAAATGAAATATATAATCTTACCTATGGATTAAGAGTTATTCCCTTTTCAGTTCTTTCAATTGCTTTTTTCATTTCGGTATTCACGTTGGTTTCTTATCGAATTCTGGTCAAAGCGCTGTTTTCCTACTACTCGGCTTCAGTTAAAAAACAGGTATCTATTTTGATCTTTGGGGCCGGAAAGCTTGGCCAACTTACCAGGCAAATAATAGAGTCTGATTCTTACTCCAATATGAAAGTGTTGGCCTTTGTTGATGATGACAGGCAAAAAACCGGAAATCAAATCGGCTCAACTCCCATAATCGGATTAACAGACATAAGTAAGTTTGCGGCTTATCCCAGAATGGAACTAATCATCGCGCTGAGAGATATTTCTCCAATGCGGAAAAATGAAGTCGTTGATGCATGTTCTATATTCAAAATTAAAGTGCGTCAGGTACCCAGCTTTGACAGTTGGGTAAAAGGTGAACTTAGTGTAAGACAAATACGGGATGTTAGCATAGAAGATCTGCTTGGTAGAGAAACTATCAGCATTAATAATATTAAAATTGGACATGAATTAGAAGATAAAAGAATATTTGTAACAGGAGCTGCCGGATCAATCGGAAGTGAATTAGTCAGGCAGATATCACAGTATAATCCGTCCCTTATGGTACTGATTGATCAATCTGAGACGGGAATTTTTGATCTGGAATGTGAAATTGAATCTAATACAACAAAAATTCAATACCAATTTGTGGTCGCGGATATAACCAATCCTCAACGAATAGAACAATTGTTTCTTAAATATCATCCGGACGTTATTTTCCATGCAGCAGCCTACAAACATGTTCCTATTATGGAAAAAAATCCATCGGAAGCTATTCTTTGTAATGTACTGGGGACAAAATACCTTGCTGATCTCTCATTTAAATTCATGGTGAAGAAGTTTGTCATGATTTCTACAGACAAAGCGGTGAACCCGACAAATGTTATGGGCGCTTCTAAAAGAATAGCAGAAATGTATGTGCAGTCACTGAATAATTTCAAAGTAGCCAACAAAGAATATTATACAAAATTCGTTACTACCCGTTTTGGAAATGTGCTGGGCTCGAATGGTTCTGTGATTCCACTTTTCAAAAAACAAATTGATAAAGGTGGACCAATTACAGTTACCCATCCTGACATAACGCGTTACTTCATGACTATTTCCGAAGCAGTTGAACTGGTTCTTGAGGCAGCCTCAATGGGAGAGGGCGGAGAAATTTATTTATTCGATATGGGTGAGTCTGTGAAAATAGTTGACCTTGCCAAGAGGATGATTCATCTGTCAGGTCTTGAATTGAATAAGGATATTGAAATTCATTTTACCGGACTCAGGGAAGGGGAGAAGTTATATGAAGAACTCCTCAATAATAAGGAAAATACTATCTCAACGTATCATGAGAAAATCATGATTGCGAAAGTGGTGGAATACGCGTATATGAGTATCTCCAGGGAAATTGACAAACTGATTGATTTGGCGAAAGAAAAGGATGAATTTGAGGTCGTCACCCAGATGAAGAAAATGGTCCCGGAATACCTGAGCAGTTTTTCCCGCTACGAAATTCTCGACAAACAGGGCGAGACAGGAAAAGCGGTTTAGGCAAAGCTACCTTCGCCTTCTTCGCTTTACTTTTATCGTACGCAGCTTATCTCCCCCACCAAAAATATTTTGAAAAAATTCAGAAGGTAAAAAATATTCAATTTTCGCATTCAAAAGAAAATATCCATCATTTCTGTCAGGATTTCCCCTAATATCTCCTTCCTCCGCCGGTGCTTTTCCTATTTCTGGCCGTCTGTCTGCCAGGGCCGCTGCCAGGGGATCTGAAAAGGAAGCCGGATCTTTGTGCACCGTGCTGGCATCATCAAGATAATCCGTAAATGTCCAGCGATAGCCGCCATCAATTACAAGATTGAAGAAAGGGCTAATACGTATATTTACGCCAACTCCATAAGGAATTACAAAGGCACTTCTTTTATAATCAACTCCCTCTGTCATTAAAGGCTGCAAGGGTACCCATTTGCCGGCATCGGGCAGGGGCTGCCCGTTATATTCTGCAGGAGCTTCCGCCTTGGGATTGAAATACAAATAACCAATACCAGCAAACAAATATGGGTTGAATCTGGGACGTTGGTAAAATCTTGATCCTTCAGGAATTAGTTGAGCAATTCCCATAACTGCCACCTCAAGATTGTCTGATCGAAATGATAAGTTCCTTTCAATTATTGGATCATATTTTGAAGTTGCGTCATCACCTTGCAACCTGAACCAGGTTACATTTAATCTGGCCCCGAACCTGGGTGCAAACATGTATTTTAATCCAAATTCAATATTGAGTTTCGTATCAAACTTATCCTTAGGATTATTAACCTCACCAAAATATGAACTGATGCCGGTTCCAAGGGAGACCATCCAGGCCCGATCGCGGGATCCGGAATAGAAACTTTGTGCCAATGCCATTTCTATAGAAATGGCGGAAAGCAGAATAAACACAACTCCGGTTTTTCTCATTAGTCTTAACTAACCTCAGGCCAATTTACGAAAAAAAAGAAAGGGTAATCGGTCTTTTAAGCCTTTTTGGCTCTTAGTTTGGTAATTAATCTACGGGGTAAGAAATTAGATTTATCTTTTTAATCTTTAAGGATTTTAGAGTTTCGATGTTTTTGCCAGGTAAAATACAGGCCAATTGCCAGGCCACCAAGAAATAGAAAATACAAACCCTCGATAGGTGCCGGCTGACCGCAATTTGGTGGAGGATTTGGACCTACACATGGGTTTCCCTGTCCACCGCCGGGATTTCCACCCTGTCCGCCACCACCCGGATTTCCTCCTGTCCCTGGTTGGGCTATTAGCAAAGTAATGAAAAGCAGAAAAAATACTCCGGTCAGAACTATTCTACTCCCAATCCTGATAAGAAGGGGAGAAAACATAATAAAATAAAGTTATATATATAATATACAGTTAATTACAAATCTAATATTATTATACTTATAATTAATATAATTATATACAATTTATACTCAATTTACTAGCATAATTCAATCTAAAATTAGTCTTATTTTGAGAATAATATGAACAACCCTAGATAATATTGTAATAGACCCAATCTGGCAGATTTATAGTTATTCTTAGTTCCATTAAAATGTGACTACAAAAAACTACAAAAAAAGTTACCCAGTAATGTTGTTATGTGCATAGTGTTGGGCTAATTGGTAGAGATTGTCAAATTTAGCTTTCACGATTTTATACTTTTTCAATGTGTTTGGTAAGCACCAACCGGATGTAGTTGCTCAAGGTGCGCTGGTCTTTCTCAGCTAATTCCCTCAACCTATTAAGAGTTTCAGCGTCTATTCTTATGGTTATTGATTCGTCTTTCATTGTATGTAAAAGTAATACATTTCAAGACAATATCCAAATGTATCCCGATATTTTCTCGGAACAATTTTTGACTAACAAGTGTTACTATACCAATACTTAATGGTTTAAATTTGTAAGTGAATTAAAAAATAATCACATTTATGGGCTAACTTCGCAGTTTTTATTTGATTTTTAGCTTCAACGGGAAATATGGGTCAGAACGGCAATCCAAAAAAGATTGAAATTAAATATGTAAAAACTGGGGGGTTTAGAATTTATCATATTGATGGTTTTTTTGGAGGTTTAACACCTCAGGGCAAGATTTATTTCGAACCTTACATAGATAAATTCCATACTCCCAAATCCTCCACTTATCCAATAGAGAAAGATGGCAGCCTTGGAGTGGAATTACGCGATTTTAGAAGCTCCGAGAAAGGCGGACTTAGAGAAATTGAAGCTGGCTTAATATTAGATATAAATATTGCTCAATCGCTGGTAGTGTGGTTACAAGGAAAGATTGATGAGTATAATCAATTAGTAAAAAAGACAAAATAAACATGTGGTACAATCTATTAACTAATAAAACTGATGCCTCTAGCGTTACTCGTAATCATGGAAAATCTAAGGCTGTGACTATAAGAATAAGAGTATCAACAGGTTCTGCCGATGAGTCTAGCAATCAAGCAATATTTTTATCGTCATTTACAGACGGACAAAATTCAGAAAAATTTCAATATTATAGGCCAATTAATAATTTATATAATCCCGGCTATTCACTAAAAAAGCCGCTATATATAACATGCCAATTTATTGGCGATGAATTCTTTGGCTTCGTAGATGAATTGGATATTTATGCCTATGGTAATTCTGAGCCTGAGGTGATATCTGAAATACATGAAGATATTTCAAATATTCTATATTTACTTCATCACCCGGATGGTGAGTTGGGTAGAAAGGCTAAGAAAATAAAGAAATTTTTGTCCTCTCTTGTTGACATTAAATAGGTGGCCTTTAAAGTATATCCTGAGAAAGTTATTAGAAAACAAATCTTAGCGAAAGTTAAGCCAACTGTAAAAAACAAAGGCAAGCATACAATCGGTCAAATTATCATTGACTCTGTTATTATTAGCCCTTACCTTAAGATTCCCAATAACCATAAAGATGAATTTCATATACATAAAGCCAAAAAATTAGCTCAGGCTTTATGCATTGACTCCCACATGTATAATGGTCTCATTGATTGTAATGTAAAGGGAAATGACTATTACCAGCATCTAAGAGATACACAATTTTAGAAATAGAGTCCTTCCTTATCATTTAATTGGGTTCAACTCATATATAATTGCCATAATGAATATATTATATACATGATTATTGATTTGTAACCATTGGTAATTTTTCCATGAAATGGACTTCAATCATTGGATAACCGAAATCTTCAACCACTTTTCCTTTGATTCTGTAAAATCCTTTTCCGCGGAAAGGGAATTTCCTCGCCGATCCGGGAAAATGAGTAGTATCGAAAACCTCTCCATCTTCATCATAGAAAGT
>DASWHX010000112.1:0-25761 GCA_036397995.1 Cyclobacteriaceae bacterium | reverse complement strand
ACTATTCGATGTCTTAAAGTAGGCTTTGCCACCGCCTGGATATCCTCAATATCAGGGCTGTATTTGCCGTTAAGTAAAGCATTTGCTTTAGCGCCTAATACAAGATATTGAGATGCCCGGGGGCCGGCACCCCATTCCAGGAAATCATCGGATAATTTTTCTCCCCTGGAAGTGAATGGCCTGGTCTTGTGAACCAAATCCACCGCGTATTGAATTACGTTGTCTGGAACTGGCACCATCCTGACTAATTTCTGATAGCCCAGAATTTCTTCATGAGTAAGTATTTTCCCCACCGAAATCCCGGAGTCAGTGGTTGTTCCTTTTACAATTTCAACCTCCTGTTCATAAGAGGGATAATCAAGGAGAATATTGAACATAAACCTGTCCAGTTGAGCCTCTGGAAGTGGATAAGTTCCCTCCTGTTCAATCGGGTTCTGTGTAGCCAATACGAAAAAAGGTCTTTCAAGATGGAAGGTTTTGCCGGCAATAGTAACAGAATACTCCTGCATGGCTTCCAATAATGCTGCCTGAGTTTTAGGGGGGGTTCTATTGATTTCATCCGCCAGGATTATGTTGGCGAAAACCGGCCCTTTCATAAATTGAAAATTGCGATCTTTGTCCAACGTTTCTGCACCGAGAATATCAGAAGGCATTAAATCAGGGGTAAATTGAATTCTACTGAATTTCAGATCAAGAGCGGATGAGATTGTTTGAATCAATAATGTTTTAGCTAAGCCGGGAACACCAACGAGCAAACAGTGTCCCTGGCAAAAGATGGAAGTCAACACCAGCCGTACTACTTCGTCTTGTCCAATAATCACTTTGCCAATCTCTTTTTTCAGCGATTGATATGCTTCATGCAATTTGTCTGCAGCTCCAACTTCGTTTGTAATTTCCTTCATTGATTATCTGTTATACTTCGGTTTAACGGTCATTAATTCATGATGTTGCAATTATCATACTCCGCGTCTATTCTGATGAAAACCTCGAATCGGGACTTCTCGAACCATTCATCTAAAACAATCTGCTTTTTCTCATTTAAGGCAGCAATTCTGATTTTAGACCAATCATCATTAAGATTAGCCCGGTGAGGGCGGATTGAATTTTTAAAGAAGACCAATCTGACCGCATCCTTTCCGGCTTCATCTTTATAAACTATTGGCGGTGAGATTGATCCTACATGCATAGTATCCAATGTAAAGAAGGTGTTTGGATCTAATTGCTCAACCGATATTCTATCTGACCCGGTTTGATCCTGCATGAATCCGCCATTAATGTTTGTTAACTTGTTTTCTGAAAAATCCCGGGCCGCCTTTTCAAACTTTATGCTATCAAGCGTAATCATTTTCCACAAGCTATCCATCTTATTTACCGTTCGTTGAATATCTTCCTGGGATGGTGCCGGGATTCGTAAAATGTGCCGGCTATTATATTCATTTCCCCTTCTTTCAAGGAGTTGTATTAGGTGAATGCCGAATTCCGTTTCCACCGGAATCGAAATTTCTCCTGGCTGCAGATATAATGCAGCTGCTTCGTACTCATGGGCAAGTTCTCCCCTGCGAAAAAACCCCAGCTCTCCACCGGATCGTGATGCAGCCGGCTCCTGAGAATATTGAGATGCAAGTTGGTTAAAGCTTTCGCCCGAAAGTATCCTTTCTTTCAAGGCTCTTAAGAGTTCTTTGGCTTGATCTTTTCTCTCTTGCCCTGCTTTTGGATACATAACAATCTCCCCAACAACCACTTCCTTTGAGAAAAATGGAAGTGAATCTATTGGTATCCTGTTGAAAAATCTCCTTACTTCTCCGGGAGTTATTGTTACATCTTCGGTGATGGATTCCGACATTCTTTGTATCAATAATTGCTCCTTTTCCTGATCGCGAAGTTCATCCTTAAACTGCTCCATGCTTTTTCCGTAGTACTCTTCCAGTTTTTCTTCGGAACCAATCTGGCTAATAAAGTATCGAAGCTTGTTGTCAAGACTTCGTTCAACCTCAAAATCAAGTACGGAAATAGAATCAATTTCCGATTTGGCAAGCAAAAGTTTATTCAACACAAGGCCTTCGAGAACTCCGCATTTTGAATTGTCGTCAACTGAGATTCCCCGGGTAATCATATCAAGGTAACCCAATTCGAGCTCTGATTTCAGGATAATATGATTGTCTACTTTGGCAATAATCTTATCTATCACCAGTCCATTGGTCTGTGCAAAACTCAATGAATGAGTTGCAAAAAGTCCAACTAACAAAAAAAGTTTATTCTTTAACATACACTTCAAAATCTTTTTTGGTGACTGCTTCATTAAATACTTTATCTTCCAAATTCCTTGTCAGTTCGACTTTCCTCTTATTAATGATTATACTTCGAATCTGGTCTTCAACAAAAGTAAGGGGAGAAATCTGATCTGTAATTCGATATTCATCAATCCGGATCAGATAATTAAATTCATCATCAGTGGATTCAACAAACCTGTTTTTCCTCAGGAATTCCACTTTGTTGGTAATGGCAGTCAGGGGAGTTCCTCTTATTACTTCGTCGAAGTTTAACCAAACGGAATCTTCAAGTGAATAATTTGTGGCGAAACGTAAACAATAGGAACGCAATTCTTCGAGATCTTTTTGCTTGTTTGATAACACCCAATTCTTTACCTGCACCAGTCTTGGTGCCTGGTTTGGTATTTTAACATAAACCCCCCTGATGATATTTTGCTTGAGCTCAAATTTGTCCTTATTTTTTTCGTAATAATCTCTGATCTCCTGAGGGCTTAATTCCAGATTAATCTCCTGATTTACGTATTGCTTTTCAAACTCATAAACCATTAACGCGTAGCGGTAATCCAGAATTTTTCTCTCAAGTTCTGCTTCATTAAAATCAATGTTTGCTGCCGCCTGGTTTATTAGCAGTTGCTTACGCGCCCAACTTTTGATATACCTTAAAACAAGATTTGCACTATCTTCCTTGCTTACGCCGGGACCGATTATTCCTGCCAGGTCTTCAGGATATAAGTAATGATCAAGTACTCTGGCAATAGGTTCGGATTGAGTTGATTCCTCGACAACGTCCGAATTTTTCATCTTGAGAAACTCGCAGCTCCAAAAGGAAGAAAATAACAGAATAATCATTATCAATCTACCTGCTTTCCAATTCATTAATGACCTGCTTTAAAACTTTCTTATTAATTTTTACTTTGTAATTGTTGTGTAATTCGTTTATCCAATTCTCTTCCAGGATATCCTGGTAGAAAGAAATAGCCAGTCCTTTAACGTCTTCGAATTGACCAACCCAGTTCCCTGTTTCATCCGCAAGAACCAGTATGGCCTGTGTACCATCGTTCGTAATCAGGTTGATGCCGGAATCAATGTTCTCTAATGCAGAATTTCCTTCCTGGAAAACCTTTTCTGCAAACCGCAAAGTTAGCCTACTTTGAGAACTCAGGACAGCATCAGTCCAATTTTTAACGGTTGAGATATCATAATTGGCATGTAAATCTTTAAAATTGAGTAACAAGCTGTTAAATACCTGATCAGTGAGTGAGTCGGGTTCCACAGAAATAACAATTCCCTTTTTGCCGGCAACCAGGAATCGGTCTGAATTATTTTTATAGTAATTGCGCAGCCCAACGGAATCCCGTTCCGCCTTTTTCCAAACCTTATCTTCCATAATGGAAAAAAGTAATATTCCCTGATAATATTCATTTCTGAGCATTCTATATTCCAAATTATTCTGAAGTAGAAATTTTTCCTCCCGATTTCTCAGTTCATCTTCAATGAATTTATTATACCACAGCAAAGCGCCGGCCCCATCAAGTATGTTTCGTGATTTTGCGTAGGCCTCTAAATCCAATTGACTATAGCTCTGATCTTCCAGTGTAAAAAGAATAACTGAACCGACCGGTGATTGCGTTGAGTCATAAAGAAATGTTACTTTTTCACTGAGATCATTTTTTTCCTCAAATTTGTATCTCTCTTTTAGGTGAGACAACCATTCTTCTTTCGGAAGCCGTGACCTTGCGTCATTTTGGACTTTCCTGACTATACCGGCGCGCTCTTCCTCAAAAGTACCAATAGTATTTTTACCAATTACTTTCAAAACATGCCAGCCAAAAGGAGTTTTAAATGGATCTGATATTTCAGCCACGGGGGTTTCGTGGGCCGCCAGTTCAAATTCAGGAACATTCAAACCTCTGATGCCGAAGGGTCTCAATCTTCCGCCATTAACCTTACTGTTTATATCTTCAGAATATTTTACACAGACTGAGTCCCAGGATGCGCCCTTCGTCAGATCATCATACACCATATCAATTTTTTGCCTCACTTCCAATGAGTCTGGCGATTGCATATCCCTATTGAACCTCAACATAATATGCGCAACGGTAACGGTACCCATTGCAGGCCGGCGGTTGTTAACTTTAATAATATGATATCCAAATTGACTTCGCACTGGTGTAGAAATACCATTAACAGGGATTGAGTATGCAGCGGTTTCAAAAGGATATACCATTTGAAAAGCGGTGAAATAGCCAAGATGTCCTTTGCTCATAGCTGCGCCCGGTTCCTCAGAGTATTGAACAGCCAACTCACCGAAATTTTCCCCGGACTTGGCCCGATCATAAATTGACCTGGCCTTTTGATAAGCCGGCAACGTATCTGATGGTTTTGGATTTTCACTTAGTCTTACTAAAATATGCGATGCATCAATGTCAAATTGCATTCTTTCATATGCTTCCAGGTAGAGTTTTTCTTCCGAAGTATTTGAATTCATGAATGATTCAGTGAGCTGACCCAGGTAGATATTCAATTCCCTGGTAAAATTTGCAGTAGTGTCATAGCCCAGATCTTCTGCCTGCTTAACCTTAAGTTTAAAATCGATGAAAAGCCGCAGATAGTCTTCAATATCTGCCCGGGCAAATGCCTCCGGATTACTCTGGCTGTTTTTCTTATAAAAAAAAGCAAACTCCTCTTTCGAGGTTTGATTCTCGCCAATACTAAAAAGAATTCCGGACTGAAATGAGTGTGCAGCAAAAGCCAGAGCAACAAAAAAGGCTGTAAATATAATTTTTCCCATTTTATTTAAACTGGTTTTAGAAGGAAACAAAAATAAGGTAATTGATGAAGAGAATCAGGACTCCTTGCCAAGCTTTTTGGTTAAACGACACACGTGGTGCCCATCTTTCTGCACAAGTTCAATGTCATCCATAATTTTTCGCACCAGAATAAGACCGATGCCGCCTTTTCTTTTATTTCTTATTATCTCTGCCATGGAGGGCTCCTGGTATTGAGTAATATCAAACTTATCCCCCTGATCCGAAATTTCAAAAACACAATTAAGTTTTTTATCCACTTTGATAATTATTTCGACATACTCATCAGGATCGCACTTGTAAGTATGAATTATAATGTTGGCACACACCTCATCCACTGCCAGCACCATAGTGGCGATTTGAACTTCAGGAACACCATGCTTGCGTAAAGCCTCGCTTACAAAAGACCTGATGTCCTTTAGCTTTTCTTTTTGACAAGGAACTTTATAACTATAATTCATCAATAAGTTTCTTTCCCTCTTCAATTGTGTCTACAATTTTCAGGAGTTGGTCCAGCCCCAATATCCGGAAGACTCCAATTACTTTTTCATTAAGATTGCACAGCACCAATTTGATATTTTTGTTTTCGAAATCTTGTATATAAGACATAAAAACCCCTAATCCTGCAGAGGATATATAATTTAGTTTTGAGCAATCAACCAGAATTTTAGTTTGATTATCCTCCAGGGCCTGGCCAAGTGCATTATCCAATTGAATGGATGAACTGGCATCAACATCACCGACCACACTAATTATATAAATCGCGCCTTCTATCTTGTGTGTTAAATTTATCATTGTTTAATAATACGTATATGTATGTTTCTGGTTCAAAATCATTTAAATTTTACAATCAGCATTGTATAATCATCATCAAGGCTTTCCTGTCCGCAGAAATTGTACAGGTCTTTAATAATTATGTCTTTAATAACAGTTGGCGAAGATGAATGATTATCCTGGAGAAGTTTGCCAAGTCTTTCAAAACCATATTCATGCTTCTTCATATTTTTAGCCTCCGTAATTCCATCTGTATATAGAACTAGAATATCGCCTGAGTTAAATTGCATATTGCGCACCTCGAGAAATTTTCCAAATTCATCATTTCTAAGGATGCCCAATCCAAGACCCTTGTCTTCGAAGAAAATTGATTTTTCAGATTGTGAATCGAAATAAAGGGTTGGGCAATGACCTGCCCTTGCAAATTCAAGTTTTCGCGCGGCTATATCCACAATAAAATAGGAGCAGGTAACAAAACTAGATCGATCCAGGCTGGTGCTTAATGCCGTATTTGCATTACAAAGAAAATCTTTTGGAGGCAACCCTAGTTGTGCCAGACTGTTAAATACTCCTTTCATTTGTGACATGTGGAAGGCTGCGGAAGTACCCTTACCTGAAACGTCACCGATGATCAGAGCAACTTTTTCTTTATTTATGGTGAAAGCATCGTAATAATCACCCCCCACTTCATCCGCGGCTTCAGAAAATGCGGCAATTTCAAAAGATGAATTCATGTCCAGCTGTTTGGGGAGCAGACCTTTCTGAACCATCTTGGCGATTTTTAGCTCTTCTTTATACCGTTCATTCTCAATGGCTTCGTAAAGAAGCCGGAAATTTTCAATAGAGATACCCGCCTGGTTTACAAATGCGCGGATAATATTGGTCATTTCGCGGTTAAATCCTTCGGACACCTCCTTCAAAAGTGCCAGGGTTCCGATCTGCTTTCCCTGGACCAGAACCGGATATGCAACGATGGATTTAAACCGGGTTGACTTTAACACTGAGCTCAGCTTTGAGGTTAAAAGTGATTTGTCCGTATCGGTATCAAGAATTCCTTTGATCTTTGAATTCTTTATATTCTTTTTTATGCTTTCAACCTCATTCTCGGATATGTTAAGCATATGGTATGGTGACCCTTCACCTTTTTCAAAAATTTCTATCCAGCCTGCATCGGCGAAGACAGTGTTTATAGCGCTGTGAAGAAGGATGTCATAAACCTGGTCTTCACTCTGTTCTGTTTGAATGGATTGACTTAGTTTTTGAAAGTTTATAACTTCTTCAAGTTTCTGTTCAAATACTGATGAGGTGGGCAGGTTAAATAGTATTACCAACAAGCTGAATAAGGCATACGAAAACACAAAAGAAAAAAGAGCAATAGTAAATGTATTCTCAAGAATATTTAAACTCAGGTTGTCTCCGGATGCATATTGGAAAAGGTTTTGAAGAAAGAATCCCAGGTACAATATAACCAACAGGATAAGGAGAATACTCTTCCACTTTTGTTTGAAGTTCAGATAAGCTACCCATTTCAGGTTTACAGACAATACCAATCCCATGACAATTAAGACTGTAAGAGAAATTACAGACAAAGCGGAATTGGATTGGAATGGGAATAAATTGATAAATAAGCTGGCCAGCAAAGTAAGTTGAAAAACCTGCCACGATTTCAGCAGCAGTTTCGATTTCTGATACAGTATCAATTTTTCCCAAACTATTAAAGTAGAAACCAGAAAAGCTCCTATTAAACCAATATTTATGTGGTAAGTAAGATTGATCAGGAAAACGTCTTCGGCAAGCTTTGTATTTCCAAAAGCAAAGAATAGAAACTTGATGGCCAAACTAACCACGGTAGTCAGCAAACCGGTTGCAAATACTCTCCATAGCAGGTCAATGAAGTTGAGGGTTTCAACTTTTTCTGCCTGATGCTTGTAATAGAAAAACATGGAAAGGATAAACAAATCGAATGCAAAGCGGGGTGTAATGGCGGGAATCCCAATTTTCAGGTTATTGATTTGCCCAAAAAGAATATACAAATCAGATGTAACAAAGACCAGCCAGGATATAATCCCAATAATGGTGCTGAGCCTTATGATGTTCTTGGAAGACATTAAATTCAATTAACGAATAAAATTACTAAACAAATATTCTGCTAATTCCACTAATTACAACTAAATGAGGTGGTAAACGGTCTTACCTTGAGCTGTAATTGGGAGACTCACGGGTAATCTGAACATCATGAGGATGGCTTTCTCTGACACCGGCCAGGGTGATTTTGGTGAATTTTGCATCCATCAGTTTCTCAATGGTGGAGGCCCCGCAATAACCCATGCCGGCTCGCAATCCGCCTGTGAGTTGATAGAGAACTTCGGTGACCATGCCTTTATAAGGAACTCGACCCACAACTCCTTCCGGGACAAGCTTTTTAATGTCATCTTCTGCATCCTGGAAATAACGATCTTTCGAACCCTCTTCCATTGCTTCCACGGAACCCATTCCGCGGTAGCTCTTAAACTTTCTTCCTTCGTAAATAATAACTTCACCCGGTGCTTCTTCAGTTCCGGCAAGCAAAGATCCAATCATTACGCTGTTGGCACCCCCCGCAATGGCCTTTACCATATCACCGGAAAACCTGACTCCCCCATCACCAATAATGGGAATTCCGGATTTACCGATTCCCTTTCGAGCTTCCAAAATTGCTGTTAGCTGCGGAACACCGACACCGGCAATTACCCTGGTAGTACAAATACTTCCCGGACCAACCCCCACCTTGATAGAATCCGCACCTGCTCTTACAAGGTCTTCCGCTCCGGCGCTGGTTGCCACATTTCCTGCAACAAGATCTAAATCCTTATACTTTTGTTTAACCATTTTAACAGCATCAATAACCCCTTTTGAGTGACCATGCGCGGTGTCGATACTAACAACGTCAACCCCGGCTTTTATTAAAGCGGCAATCCGATCCAATAAGTCATTAGTTACTCCAACCGCCGCTCCCACCCGGAGTCTGCCAAAATCATCTTTGCAGGCGTTTGGTCTGTCTTTCTTCTTAAGGATATCTTTATACGTGATTAAACCCGTTAGCTTGCCCAGTTTATTTACAATGGGAAGTTTTTCGATTTTATATTCTTGCAAAATAGACTCCGCCTCACTCAAATTACACCCTTCCGGGGCTGTAATAAGTTTCTCTTTGGTCATAACCTCAGTAATAGGAACTCCATTATCATTCTGGAATCGCAGATCCCGGTTAGTGATTATTCCTATGAGAACATTTTCTTTATCAACAATTGGAATACCTCCAATCTTAAACTCACGCATTATCTTGTTTGCATCTGCAACAGTTGCTTCTGCTCCAAGGGTAATCGGGTCGAGAATCATTCCGCTTTGAGACCGCTTTACTTTCCTGACTTGCTCCGCCTGAGCCGCAACTGACATATTTTTGTGGATAAAACCGATTCCCCCTTCGAGAGCCATGGCAATGGCCAGGTCATATTCAGTAACCGTATCCATAGCTGCCGAAACGATAGGAATGTTCAAATGTATATTTCTGGTCAGTTGAGTTCGTGTATCCGCATCCCTGGGAAGGACCTCAGAATAACCCGGAAGCAGAAGTACATCATCATAGGTCAATGCTTCGGTAAAAATCTTGGAATTGCTTGTAGACATGAGCAAATAATTATGATACCTTATTTGCCGGTCAAAGTTAGCTACAAACTGGTCATTTATGAGTAAGTTTTTGAAAAATTTTAATATCCGCTATAATTTGGTTCTCAAAAATTTGTTATGATGAAATTGAGATTCTCCTTCCTTATGATTGGTTTGCTAATAACTGGCATAGAGACTAAAAGCCAGCCCTCGTTTGTTCAGGAAGGAATTGCATCGTTTTATGCGGATAAGTTTGAAGGAAGGGAAACGGCGAGTGGTGAAAAATATCGACACAATAAACTAACTGCAGCTCATAAAACCCTGCCATTTGGGACGTTGGTTAAAGTAACAAACCTAACTAATAATAAATCAGTTGTAGTTATGGTAAATGACCGTGGCCCTTTTGTCGAAGGCAGAATCATCGATCTCTCCAGATCGGCTGCTCAGGACCTGGATTTTGTGTTATATGGGCTGACAAAAGTGAAATTGGAGGTAATTGATGAGGTGGCAGCCAGGGAGTCCAAATATGATCCCGGGAAGCCTGTTCAGGTGAACCCGGATGTAGAGGAGCGGGAGTTCTATGAATTCTCGGTAAGTCGTTTTTCACCCAGCGGTTTTGGAGTTCAGATTGGAAGTTTTCAGGAAATGGTAAACCTGGTTCGACTCTCGGACAACTTGAAAAAA
This sequence comes from Cyclobacteriaceae bacterium, assembly GCA_036397995.1. Lineage (GTDB taxonomy): Bacteria > Bacteroidota > Bacteroidia > Cytophagales > Cyclobacteriaceae > DASWHX01. The sequence continues at coordinate 15,584 of DASWHX010000112.1, read as the reverse complement.
TCCTACCGAAAAAGGGTAACCGTGCAGGTAAGTGTTATAAAAGGTGTTAAAATTTATAAGATAATCATAGGACTGGAAAAGGCTCGAAGCAAGGCAGAGGCATTAAGAAAGCGGTTATCAAAGAAATATCCTGATTGTTTTATCGTGGAATTCAAAAATTTATAAAGCGCGATATAATAATTAGAATAAAAAGTAATAATTTTGAAAGATTCATAGGAGCGATTACGAGTAAATTACAACCCAGACATAAAATTTTTCGATCAAATTTTTTTATTATTGTAAGAATGCAAAAATTGCTTTTTTCTTTGGCGGTCTTTGCTAATTTGATTTATTTTAAGTACCGAAAATCTCTTCATTATTTCAACATCAACCACAAAACGGAATGTATAACGAAACTTATCAGAATTTCTTAGTTGGATGGGATAACATCATTGTAATCTTATCTTACATTTTTCTAGCGGGATCAATATTGACTTCGCTATACTATTTCATTAATGTATTGAGGCTCAGCAACCCTAAGGTTAAGTATGATTACATCAACGAAAGTGAAATAAAACTTTTTTGGAGGTCTATGCTGCTCCTCACCATTTCAGGCGGGCTTTATCTAAACACAATTTTTGATGAGACTGTTCGGCAGGAAGTTATATGGTTTTTTGTCAGATTGTTTGTTACTGCCAGTTTCACAACCATTTTTGCTTTGATATTTAATAGTCTTATAAAGGTTTATTATCCTTTTCAGGTACAAAAGAAACTCAACAAACTCCGTCACATCCCAAGAATTAATCCAAACAATGGTAAAGAGATGACATTGCTGAGTGAGGAGGTTGAAGATGACTATCTTGACGCCAAGATGATAGAAGAGGAAGCATCTCACCACGTCGATTACGATGTCTGGCTTGATGAATCTACCGGGTTTACAATAATTGAAAAGTATGATGGTGCTTCCCTGGCCATTGAGTGTCCTTCATGTGGATATCGTACCCTGCGTGTTGTGAATGAGGAGGTTATAAAATCTCCAACCCTGGAAACCGAAGGTGAACTGCTGAATTACTATCAGTGTTCTTATTGCAGCCACAAGGAACGCAAGACTATTATCACTAAGAAACTTGCTGCTAAGAGTACAACATAGGTAAAGAATTAAGATTTTGATGAGCCGCGCAGAAGCGCGGCTTTTTTTTTGCTCCTTAATACTCTTTCATGAATGAAATTCTAAAGGAAATCATTGATTACGCTACCAGAATTGACCTGCTGGAGTTTGGTGGCTTGGTCTTCGGTCTATTGGCAGTATGGTTTCTCATTAAGAATAATCTTTGGACCTGGCCTTCAGGAATCATCTATGTATTTATTTCCTTTGTGGTGTTTTGGAAAGCTAAACTATATGCGGACTTCGGTCTTCATGTATTCTACCTGGTGTTGAACATATATGGCTGGTATTATTGGGTTGCAGGTGCCAAAAAAACGGAAGAGTCTGATAAATTGCCAATAACTCAAATCAAAAGAAGTTGGTGGCTTTGGCTGACAATTGGGTCAGCTATTTCCATAGTAATTATGGGAGGTCTCCTCTCACAAACTGATGCATCGGTACCCTACTGGGACAGCACCACAACAGTACTGAGCGTGATTGGCATGTGGCTGACTGCCCGCAAAAAGCTTGAAAATTGGCATTTTTGGCTTATTGTCAACATACTTTCATCGGGGATTTATATTTATAAGGAAATCTATTTCTATACCGCCCTCTATTTAATTTATATTGGAATGGCAGTAGCAGGTTATTTATCATGGAGAAAGATCATGATTTCGGAACATCTAAAGCCAGGCGAGTAGTTGTTATTGGTCCTGAATCAACCGGGAAAAGTACACTGGCGGCATCCCTGGCAACACACTATGAAACTATCTGGGTACCCGAATATGCCCGGGAATTCATAGATCGTCTGAACAGAGAATATGTGGAGAAGGATCTTCTTGATATAGCGAAAGGTCAAATTGCTTCCGAAGTAAACCTTGAATCAAAAGCAAAAAGGATTCTGATTTGTGACACTAATTTAATTGTGTTGAAAATCTGGAGCGAGTATAAATACGGTGCATGTAATCCGGAAATCCTGAAGCTAATCAACAAGCGTACCTACGATTTGTATTTGCTTACCTCTGTCGATGTTCCGTGGTCTGACGATCCCCAGCGTGAACATCCTCACTTACGTGATTTTTTTTATACCGCCTATAAAAACGAATTAATCGCACGAAATCTCCCATACGTGGAAATCAGTGGAGAGTTTTATGAACGGAAGAAACGCGCAATAGAAGCCATCGATTCTTTGTTGCTTTGACTCTTCCTTTTTACCTTTGTGATGCGGGGGTGCCCTAAAACCGGGCTGAGATCATACCCAAAATACCTGATCCTGGTAATGCAGGCGAAGGGAGTATGGTAAACAAATGAGGATTCCCCAACCTCGGGTGTTAACCAAAAATGAAATATTATGAAATCTGTTATCCTTTGGATGACCCTCACGATGATGGTCATACCAGCCTATGGGCAATTTTCAATTGCCGGAAAAATCATTGACGCGGAAACTGAAGAACCCCTGGTTGGGGCAAACATTGTCCTCCGCGAAAATTCAAAAGGTGCTTCATCAGGTAGTGATGGAAACTTTGAAATAATCAATCTTAAACAAGGGAAATATCTAATAATCGTTTCGTTTATAGGTTACCAGGATTTTGAAGAGGAAATTGAATTAACCCGGAATATAAACTTGAATATATTGCTTAAACCCAGAGCTCTTCGAATTGAAGGCTTTGTTGTTGAGGCAACCCGGGTTGGAGAAAATTCTGCCACCGCCTACACCACTCTGGATAAGGAAAAGTTATCAAAAAATAATCTTGGGCAAGACTTTCCTTACTTGCTTGATAATACTCCTGGTGTTGTTTCATTTTCAGATGCCGGAGCCGGAATTGGTTATTCCGGGTTGCGCATCCGGGGAAGTGATCCCTCCCGCGTAAATGTCACAATCAACGGAATTCCATTGAATGACAGTGAATCACAGGGGGTATTCTGGGTAGACTTACCTGATTTTGCTTCGTCGGTGCAATCCGTGCAGATTCAGCGGGGGGTGGGTACTTCTACTAATGGTTCAGGTGCTTTTGGAGCATCCATTAACATAGAAACTGGATTAGACTCCGTGGAACCGCTTGTTCAAATTGATAATTCATTTGGTTCTTTCAATACAAGAAAACATACCCTGGTTGCGAGTACTGGTTTGATTAAAGAAAAACTCAATTTGAATATCAGGTTAAGTGAGATAGCAAGTGATGGTTACATCGAAAGAGCTTCATCACTACTCAAATCCTATTTTGTTTCCGGAACATATTCAGGCATTAAAAACAACATTAAACTGAATATTTTTTCAGGAAAAGAAGTTACCTATCAGGCATGGGATGGGGTGAGCGATTTTAATTTGCAAACAGACAGAACTTTTAATGCAACAGGACAGATCGGACCAAATTCTTTTTATGATAATCAGGTTGATGATTATAACCAGAATCACTATCAGCTTCATTACAATTACTCAGCAATTTCAAATCTTGCTCTGGCTCTTTCTTTGCACTATACAAAAGGAAAAGGATTCTTTGAACAATACAGGGTGGATGATGACTTTGCCGACTATGGATTTAATGACATTGTGATTGGTACACAAGTAATTTCATCGTCTGATTTGATTCGACGAAGGTGGCTGGATAATGATTTTTACGGTACAACATTCAGTGCCATATATGCTCCGGGATCAACTTTCAAGGTATCATTTGGCGGGTCGGCAAATATCTACGATGGTGATCACTTTGGGGAGATTATCTGGGCTCAATTTGCGGGGAACTCAACAAATTCAGATCATTATTACGATAACACCGGCAGGAAGACAGAACTAAATTTGTATCTGAAGCCGGAGATCAATATCTCATCACAGTTGTTTGTTTTTGGTGATATTCAATTCAGGAATGTCTCTTATGAAGTAAACGGAATAGATAATGACCAAAGGATTTTGAATACAGATAAGCAGTTTGATTTTTTCAACCCCAAGATTGGAGTTTCTTTTAGAATCAATTCAAACACGCTGGCCTATGCCAGTTATGGCCGGGCAAACCGGGAGCCGGACCGAAATGATTTTATCGATTCACAGGATGGAGCAGGACCAAAACACGAAACTCTAAATGATTTTGAAGCGGGGTTCCGCTACTCGGCTTCCTCCTTGAAATCTGAAATCAACTTATATAGTATGCAATATGAAAATCAATTGGTTTTAACGGGAGAATTGAATGATGTTGGCACACCCATTCGAATAAATGTGGATCAAAGCCACAGAACAGGCGCGGAGTTATCATTCACCTGGAGTCCGCTGGACAAATTAGAGTTTAGCGGAAACGCGGCGTACAGTGTTAATAAGATTAAAGAATTTGAAGAAACCGCTCCTATTTTTGATCCCGTATTCAATTATCTGAGAGATTCAGTTATTACTTATGCTGATACCGACATCATTCTGTCACCATCCTGGGTGGCCTTTGGCCAAATTACCTGCATTCCTCTTTCCGGACTGGAATTTTCCTTTAATGGAAAGTATGTTGCTGAGCAATTTTTGGATAATAAATCTAACAACAACAGGAAGTTGGATGCTTTTCTTCTCAATAATCTTAACATGTCGTTTACCCGCAATTTTTCAAATTCGATTTTCAGAAAAATAAGAATCAGTTTACTGTTAAATAATTTGTTTAATGTGAGGTATGAACCTAACGGGTACTCTTACTTTATATTTTTTGATGATGGAAGCTCGGTTTTTCAGGATAACTATAACTTTTACTATCCCCAGGCAGGGTTCAATTTCCTTGGGGGAGTTTCCCTGACTTTTTAATAATTTAAAGTGGCCACATAAAAATTTGAATCAATCAGAACCTGGGAATCAGGCTCTAGCCCGTTAATGGAATTCCATCGGTTAGTGGGCTGCAACCAGCTCTCTTCACCATTAATAAAAATTCTTAGTGGAATATTGAATCCGTCCACCACATTGGTCCATCGGTATAACAGATTATCATCAACCTGGGTGAATTCAAATACAGGAATCATTGCGGTGCGGAGATATTGATTGAAAAACGCATCCAGGTTACGGCCTGATTTTTCACTTATAAAGTTTTCTATCTGATTTGTAGTTACTGTTCGATGATAGAACTCTTCATTCAAGCCCCGAAGAATACTACGCCATTTTTCATCATCATTAATAACCTGGGCCAAAGTATGCAGCATATTAGCTCCCTTGCTGTACATATCCCCGGAACCGCTATTATTTACATCGTAATGCCCGATAATTGGTTTGTCATTGCGAATATTTCTTCTTGTTCCTCGTATATATTCATATCCGGCGTCCTTACCAAAATGATACTGTACATACAAACTTTCTGAGTAAGCTGCAAAAGATTCATGAATCCACATGTCTGCAATATCCTTATACGTAATATTGTTAGCGAACCATTCATGGGCAGTTTCATGGATGATAATGAAATCAAATTTTAATCCCCAGCCTGTTCCGGAGAGATCTCTGCCCAGGTAGCCATTGACATACTTATTGCCATACGTAACGGAACTTTGATGCTCCATTCCCAGATAAGGTACTTCTACTAACTTATATGAATCCTCATAAAATGGATAAGGACCAAACCAATACTCAAAAGCTTCCAGGGTTCTTGCAGCATCCTTGAACTGCTCTCTTGCTTTAGCAAGATTGTTTCGCAACACATAATAGTCACAATCAAGGTCGCCCTTCTCTCCGGCGTACGTTTCTGAAAAGTGAACATAGTCGGCAATATTTACATTTACTCCATAATTATTTATTGGACTTGAAACAAACCAATGATAGGTTTTTGTTTTTTGTTTTCGGTTGGTATCAATTTTCCTCAATCTCCCATTGGATACATTCATCAAATCTTGCGGAACCGTAACACTTATGAGCATACTGTCTGGTTCATCATACATATGATCTTTGCAGGGCCACCACAAACTGGCTCCATCACCCTGGCAGGACGTAGCGATAAAAGAGTTTCCATTTTCATCTTCAGACCATGTAAATCCGCCATCCCATGGCGGCCTGGCTGCTATCTGTGGCTTGCCGCTATAAAAAATAACTACCTCTTTAATGCTTTCTGGCTCATGGGACTCGGCAAGCCTGACAAACCATGCGTTTCCATCCTGACGAAAGACCAGGATCTTTCCGTTTTGAGTGACTTTATTTATCCGGAGGGGTGGCTGCAAGTCAATTTGCATTTCACCTTGACTCCCCACCACCCTGTACTGGATAGTGTTGAAACCGGTAATTGAACTATCACCTGGGTTAACACTAATGTTTAGGTGATAATAAGTGAGGTCCCACCAGGCACGCTCAGGGGTTATGGAGCCTCTCAGGCTGTCCTGATGAGTGAACACGGGTGGTTGAGTTTGTGAATAGCCCGGTGCAGAATAAGAAGCGAAAACTATAATTGAGATATACTTCCAGGAGACTTTCATCCTATAAAATTAAATTTCGATATAAAGTAAGTAAGGTTTCCGATAATTCAACCGGTTTTTTTGCTTGAGTCATAAGAATTATTCAAAACCGGGCATAGACAAGTCTGTCTTTACCATTTATATCCTTGAAGATTTGCACGTGAAGGGAACCAGCTTCGTAAAATATTTCCTCAATTTGTAGCCCGAAGGCTTCATTTATCTCAACAAAAATCTTGCCTTTCGGACTTAATAACTTCTTTCTTAAAGCTGCTATCCTGGAATAGAAAACCAACGGATTATTATCCGGCACAAACAATGCTTTCCGGGGTTCATAATTGAGAACATTTTTCTGCATCAATGATTTTTCTGATTCGGCGATATAAGGCGGATTACTTACAATAATATCAAAATGGTTTATTTCCGGAATTTCATTTAAAAAATCCGAGTGTATAAGCTGAATCTGCACCTTATGATTCATAGAATTCCTTTTCGCTACCTGTAATGATGCTGCATCATTGTCCAGGCAATAAACCTGGCTGGCTTCAATTTCCAGGGCTAATGAGATTCCTATTACCCCACTCCCTGATCCAATATCCAAAATTCTTTCTCCACCCTTGCAATTTTTTAAGGCCAGTAGAACCAATTCTTCTGTTTCAGGTCTGGGGATCAACACAGAAGGATTCACATAAAACCGCCTCCCCAAAAAAACAGCTTCTTCAAGGATATATTGAATGGGTTCATGATTAATCAATCTCACAACCGCATTTTCTAAAAATATCAATTCATCTGGTGCGATTTCAACCTCCGGATTGGCGAGGAGAAAAACTTTTTCTTTTTTCAAGACAAATTCAAGGAGAATAAATATCAAAGCTGTACTTTCCTCAACCCCAAGTTTAGGGCTAAGCTCGTCAAAAATATTATTCCTGATTTCTTTGATGGATGGCATAAATGCTATCATCAAAATTAACGTAATTTTGAAGCATTGGAAGCGGAAAGAAAATTTATGGAACGGGCTATGGATCTAGCCTTACGGGGACTCGGTAAAGTGAGTCCTAATCCTATGGTTGGGTGCGTTATAGCCCATAAGGGTGAAGTAGTTGGAGAGGGTTGGCATGAATACTTTGGCGGACCTCATGCTGAAGTTAATGCAATTGAAAGCATGAAAGACAAAAAGATATTGAATCGAAGCAAAGTCTATGTAACCCTTGAGCCCTGTTCTCATATCGGGAAAACTCCACCCTGTACTAATGTATTAATAGAGTCAGGAGTGAAAGAGGTAATTATTGGATTGAAAGATCCGAACGTGCTGGTGAATGGTACGGGAATCCGTCAACTTGAAAGTAGCGGAATCAAAGTAAAGTTGGGGTACATGGAAGAACAGGCTGAGGAAATGAACCGCAGGTTTGTCACTTTTCATTTAGAGAAGAGACCTTATATAATTCTGAAATGGGCTCAAACAATTAACGGATTTATAGCAAAGGAGAACGGTGATTCGAAATGGATAAGCAATGAGATCTCTAGGAAATTAACACACAAATGGCGCACTGAAGAAGATGCCATTTTAGTTGGAGCTATAACCGCAGAGATAGACAATCCGAAACTAACTGCAAGAAATTGGACGGGTAAAAACCCTATCCGTGTAGTGCTGGGAAACCCTAAACTTCATTCAGAAGCAAACTTGTTAAACGGAGAATCCAAAACATGGATCTTTAATTCTTTCCGCACCGGAATGGATATGAACCTTGCGTGGATAAAATTCGGTAAATCAACGATGCTGAAGGAAACATTGCGATATCTCTTTGAAAATAATGTACAATCACTAATAGTAGAAGGCGGAGCAACCACCTTAAAAAACTTTATTGATGCTAATTTATGGGATGAAGCAAGGGTGTTTACTTCGCCCGCTGTATTTAAGAGTGGAATTAAAGCTCCGGAATTGAATCGGAGGGGCCATGTACAAGCTGTACTGGGTGATGATATATTAACGATAACACGAAATTACAATGGCTGAGGAATTAATTATAAGTAAATCGAGAGACAAGAAGAAACGGTATGAAAGTTTAATACCGCAGATCAAAGCATTAATTGATAATGAAAAAAATTTGATTGCAAATCTGGCGAATACTTCAGCCGCATTGAAGGAAGCTATGAACTTTTTCTGGGTTGGATTCTACCTTGTGGAGGGTGATGAATTAATATTGGGACCATTTCAGGGACCTGTTGCCTGCACAAGGATTCAGAAGGGTATGGGAGTGTGTGGAACCAGTTGGAAAAACAAAGCGCCAATTATCGTTCCTGACGTAGACCAGTTTCCAGGTCATATAAGTTGTAGCAGCTTATCAAAGTCGGAAATCGTCATCCCTGGAATTAAAGATGGTGAAATGATTCTGCTTCTTGATGTGGACAGCGATAAGCGTAGTGATTTTGATTTAGTAGATCAAAAATATCTCACTGATATTGTAGAGCAAATTATCGCAAAATCCTAATTAGGTACGGTGGCAATGATGGTTTTGCCGGCTTTGGTCTTTTCTCCTATCTGAGCTGTAATAGTAAAATCCTCCGGGATTAATATATCTACCCGGCTTCCAAATTTTATGAACCCGAATTCATTTCCCTGGATTACATCATCTCCTTCTTCAACATACCATTTGATTCTTCTGGCGAGTGCACCCGCGATTTGTCTTACTAGTATTTCCACTCCATTGCTCATTTGAATAATCATCGTTGTTTGCTCATTCTCAGAACTGGATTTAGGGTGCCAGGCAACCAGATACCTTCCTTTATGATAGCGAAACAATTTCACTTTCCCTGAAACCGGGGCCCGGTTCACATGAACATTTACCGGAGACATAAAAATACTTATTTGCTGGGAAGGGATTGAAATAAATTCATTTGCTTCAACTCTTTCAATTGCTACCACTTTGCCGTCCGCGGGGGCATAAATATGCTTCTCATCAATGGGAACTACCACGGTTGGATTTCTGAAAAATTGTAACACAAGAAGAAAAATGATAATACTAAAGCCAATTACAATCCAAAGGGCTGCTTGTGACACGATGAAATTGTAGGCGACCGCGTCTATTGCAATTAGAAGTAATAGTAAAACAAAAAGTAAGTTTTTACCTTCTTTATGAATTTTCATTGCTATGATACTAAAACCCGCCGCGCCATTTGTAGGTCTTGGCCACTTTATCTATAGCCACAATGTAGGCTGCAATTCTCATAGACACACTATAGTCAATTGATGTTTTATACACCCGATCAAAAGCATCTTTCATGATTCGGTCTGAACGCCTGTTAACCCGTTCGCTGGTCCATTTGAATCCAAGCCTGTTTTGAACCCATTCGAAATAAGAAACAGTGACACCTCCGGCGTTTGCCAGGATATCGGGAGCAACCATAATTCCTTTTTCATTAATAATTGCATCCGCTTTAGCGGACGTTGGACCGTTCGCCCCTTCAACTATCAGTTTGGCTTTTATTTGTTCCGCATTTTTGATAGTGATAACATCTTCCTTGGCAGCTGGCACAATAACATCAACATCAAGCAAAAGGATATCCATATTGGAAATAAAATCGCCGCCTTTAAATCCATCAAGAGAATTGTTATTTTGGTTTCTATAATCAACGGCATCCCGGATAGCAATTCCATTTGCATTATAATAACCACCGCTGATATCACTAATCGCAACTACTCTGGCACCCCGTTCTTCTAATAATAGTGACGCGTAGCTTCCAACATTTCCAAATCCCTGGACTGCACAGGTTGCCTGATATGGATTAATTTTAAGCTTTTCCATTGCAGCTAGTGCTGATACCATTACTCCGCGTCCTGTGGCTTCTACTCTTCCTAAAGATCCTCCCAATACCAGCGGTTTTCCTGTTACTACGGCGTTAACTGTCATGCCCTGGGCTCTTGAGAATTCGTCCATTAGCCATGCCATTTCCCTTGGACCGGTTCCCATGTCCGGTGCCGGAATATCTCTGTCCGGTCCAAAAATTTCAATCAATGCTCCCGTGTATGCCCGGGTCAATCGTTCAATTTCTCCTGCCGACATTGATCGCGGATCGCATTTAATGCCACCCTTGGCGCCTCCATAGGGAATATCCACTACAGCGCATTTCCAGGTCATCCACGCGGCAAGAGCTTTAACTTCATCCAGGTTTACTGCCATATCATAGCGCACTCCACCTTTGGAAGGGCCCAAAATTTTGGAGTGAATTACCCGGTATCCTTCAAAAACTTTGATAGAACCATCATCCATCGTGATGGGTAATGAAACAACAACTTGCTTTGCGGGAGTCTTTAAAACGTTATACACTTCATCGTCAAGGCCCAGTATTCTGGAAGCAATTTCAAACCTTGACATCATTGACTCAAATGGGTTTTCGGCGTCCTTTATCGGAGCCGGTTCAATGTAAGTCATATTCTTATTAAAAAAGATTTTATCAAATCGGTTGCAAAGTTAGAGCAAATATCAGGCAAAGCGTTGGTGCCTTGCATAATTAATTCAGAGAAACAGCTTAAGGTAAGCGACTAAGAATGGTGAAGCGATTAATAAACTGTCAAACCGGTCTAAAAAACCTCCGTGGCCAGGTAATTTTGTTCCTGAATCTTTAATTTCTATACTCCTTTTGAAAAGGGATTCAATTAAATCACCATAAGTTCCACCCACAATAATGATGGCACCTAAAATCATCCAGTTGATAAATGTCAGGTCGGTAAAATATAAGCTTATCAGGTAGGCAACCAGTAAAGCAAATGCCGCACCTCCAAGCGCGCCTTCCCAACTTTTCTTCGGAGAGATTCTTTCAAAAAGTTTTCGTTTACCGAATTTAATTCCCGCGAAATAAGCGCCAATATCGCTGGCCCAAAATATTAGAATCAAACCAATAATGATTTCATGGCTATACTGACCCATGACAAAAGTGGAAATATTTAACAAAGCTATTGGTAGGGCAATGTAAATAACTCCGATTAAGGTGAACGCAATATTAGTGAAAGGCTTCTTATCTGATTTCTTATAAAGTTTAATAAAGAAAGTGCCGCATGCAATCGGAAAAATAAGGTAATAAAAATTGGTGTTGACAGAACCTCTTTCGATCAAAAATGATAGCACAAATACGGAAAGCCCGGTGAACGTTCCCCAGAATTTAAGTGGAGACATTCCATCTAATCCGACTAACTTATAAAATTCAAGTTGTGAAATCACCACAACCAGAAGGAAGCAGATAAAATATCCCCATTCACTCCAGGAAAGGGCTGTCATAAGAATAACCGCACCGGTCAACCCCGTGACAACTCTTTGGGTAAAATTACTATACTTACTCAAAAACGATCTCATCTTCAATTATCCTTAATGCTTCAATCACGTTGTCATTATGAACAACCACTTCAAAATATCCGAAAGTATTATACGAAGAGTCTCTCTTATTTACAATTAAAGCGGTAATGTCTCTTCCCAGCAGAACATCTTTAACAATTTCTGCTCTCACAGAATTTTCAGATTTAAACACGGTTTGCCATGTCGCCATGTTGCTTTCTTATTTGGAAAGTGTGTTTGTGAAAGAAATAGAGCAAGGTGGCTGTTATAAAAGCCATAGGAATTACGGTTAACACACCTGGTGATTCAGTAGTCTCAATATCAAACCCAATTGCATCTGTTCTGTACATGTATATCATCAATAAAGTGAAACCGTTATTAATAAAGTGCGCTATTATCGGAATTGTTAAGTTACCAGACCAAAAATATAGATACCCAAACGCGACTCCTAAGAAAGCTCGGGGTACAAAGCCAAAAAACTGAAGGTGAAATCCACTGAACAGAATGGCGGTTACCCATATGGCTACATGAGGATTTCGTAAAAATCCTATGGCATAATTTTGCAGCAATCCTCTGAAAACAAATTCCTCGCCAAAGGCCGGAATAATGGCAATCACGACAAAAGCAATCAAGAATTGGCCTATATTATCAAAGTCTGTCAAAAATTGGGTCAATACCGCGGCATTATCTTCAAGGCCACGAGCCCAGTTTTCAAATCCGCTCATGAACTCCGGCAATTTGAGGTTTGCATTCCACTCTACAAACACCGAATTCACAACCATGAAAAGGATAATGAACAAAATGGTTACAAAGATGACAACCGGAGTTACGGTTTTGGCTTGAAAAAAGATCCTGAAACCCATCTTTTGTATTCCCACCAGAAATATAGAGGGTAAAACAATAAATCCTACCACGGAACTTATCCCCTGGATAATTAGAAATGGAGTTTTAGATTCCGGAAACTTCACCGGATTTTCAAGAATGCTCAAAAGGTTATTCAAATCAAATCCGGGGAACGGTAAGGCAAAGAGAATTCCAAGGAATGGGCCCAGAGTTGTAAAGCCAACAAACGAAAAAAACAGAACCAGCATGAACGAGAGTGCGGGCTTCCGGGAATTTTGCAAGGCGAGTTCATTGCCGTTATGTTCCATAATTGCAGTAAATTTAACCGAAAATTCAAAACTTGTGGTAACGCTTGGTAACATCAACCTCGGAGATTTCCCTTTGCTTTTGGCTCCAATGGAGGACGTAAGTGATCCTCCTTTCAGAGCTGTATGTAAGGAAAATGGAGCAGATTTGATGTATACTGAATTCATTTCTGCTGAAGGCCTGATCAGGGAAGCCGACAAAAGCATGCAGAAACTTGATATTTATGACTATGAACGTCCCATTGGTATCCAGATTTTTGGGGATAAGATTGAATCGATGAGGCAGGCGGCTGAGATCGCTGAAAATGCGCGCCCTGAATTAATTGATATCAATTACGGATGTCCCGTCAAAAAGGTCGCTTGCAAGGGCGCCGGTGCCGGAATATTACAGGATTTGCCAAAGATGGAGGCGATGACCAGCGAAATAGTTAAGCAGGTTTCTCTTCCGGTTACCGTAAAAACACGGTTAGGCTGGGACGATACTTCTATCAAAATAGTTGAGGTAGCCTTGAGACTTCAGGATGCAGGTATCAAAGCATTAACTATCCATGGAAGAACAAGGCAGCAAATGTATAAAGGTGCAGCCGACTGGAGTTATATAGCCAATGTAAAATCCCATCCTGACATAATCATTCCAATTTTTGGAAACGGTGACATAGATTCACCGCAAAAAGCATTGGATTATAAATCGCAATATGGAGTAGATGGAATAATGCTGGGAAGAGCAAGCATCGGTAATCCCTGGATTTTTAATCAAATCAAGCATTACATAAAAACCGGAGAAAAACTGCCGGATGTCGGGATAAAGGAAAGAGTGAAAGTGGCAAGAAAACATTTAGAACTCTCGATGGAGTGGAAGGGAGAAAAGAAAGGCATCCATGAAATGAGAAGACATTATACTAGTTATTTTCGTGGCGTAGATAATTTTAAACCTTTAAGAATCAGGATTGTTCAGTCTGAGTCATTTTATGAGATTAACAGCATTCTGGAAGAAATCGAAGGACTCTATCAGGAATCCTATGCAGTATGATTAACAACGCCCCATCAGAAAAACCGGGGTTGAAAGCCTGGTTGCTTCTGATTCTTTTGTCGTTAATGTGGGGTTCATCATTCATTTTAATAAAAGCAGGCTTACGGGTTTTTGATCCACTGGAAGTCGGCTCATTGAGGATAGCCGCAGCGGGAGTATTTTTACTTCCCTGGGCATTTAAAGACATACGCAAAGTGAATCAACGGGAGTGGAAATACCTCCTGTACATCGGTTTAATGGGAAGTTTGATACCTGCTTTCCTTTTCGCGAAAGCGCAAACCAGGATTGACAGCTCACTGGCAGGTGTAATAAATGCATTAACCCCATTATTCGTTCTTTTTATCGGTGCAATATTTTTTGCCCGGAAGATCAGACGAAATCAGTACATAGGACTGATAATAGGATTTTGTGGCACAGCCTTACTGGTGATGGCAGGTTCCGGAGGGTCGTGGGACCAATTAAACTTCTACGGTCTGTTCGTGGTGGCAGCAACCATTTGCTATGGATTCAATTTGAATATCATCAAGTATAAAATTGAAAGTCTTAAAGCAATAAGCATTACCTCAATCAGCATTTCACTGGTTCTGATACCCGCAACCTTGTTTCTGCTGTTCGGAACAGACTTCATTTCAAAGATGACCACAATCCCTGATGCAAGCCTCGCTTTCGCTGCGATAACACTTTTGGGTATTATGAGCACTTCGATTGCCCTGGTTATTTTCAATGGTTTGGTTCGAATGACAAACCCCATTTTTACTTCCTCCGTAACCTACCTGATCCCCCTGGTTGCAGTGGGTTGGGGAGTATGGGACGGGGAGGTATTACTCATCGGACACTTTCTGGGGATGATAATTGTTTTAGCCGGGGTTTTTATAGCCAACGCAAAAAAATAATGATAAATCCTGTCCCGGTTCGTAGTAACTCAAGACTGAGTTGGGAGCATTTTGAGGAACATTTTGAAGATGGAAAGAAAATAAAAGAAGTAGCAGATCGGTATATATAAAATATAAAATAATTATTTGCATTTTAAGAATAAGCTCCCTACCTTCAAAACACTAAAATCTAAGCAAGTAATAGATTTAGCTAAACCCTGTCAATTCAAAAAATCTAAACGATTTGAAATACAGGGCTTTTTTATGCGCAATTCTGTTTTTTGGAATCCGGGCATTTGCACAACAAACCCCCGTTCAGGTATCGGCCTTCCTGAATCCGCCCTATTCCCTGGCTCTCTATGAGTATGGAATGCCGGGCAGTACTCTGCTGCAGGTACAACTACTGCTGACTGATTTAACCAAGAATCAGTACCCGGTGAAGCTCAGGCTGATAGTGGAGGGCGTTGGCATCACCATAAAAACCAAAGCCACCTTTTTGCCCCAGCCCATACCACTCAGTGGCGGCACACCTTATATATTGACCGCAGAAGATCTGCAACCCTATTTCAGTTTGGAAAACCTGGACTTACTGGGCATCAGCAAGCGGGATTACCAGCGACTGGGCATGCTGCCCGAAGGCTTCTACCGGTTCACCATCCAGGTGCTGGATTACTACCGCTCCTCGGTAGTGAG
>DASWHX010000111.1:0-31911 GCA_036397995.1 Cyclobacteriaceae bacterium | reverse complement strand
TAAACACACTTCTTCCCAAATCTGTTACCCGGAATAATTCGCCTTCAGCAACACAATCGTTCACAATTACTTCCAGCACATCCACATGATGAGTGTTCCTGTCTATCATCCTGTTCATCTGGTACCGGTAAAAATCACCGGAACCGGGGCTGTCGGTGAATGTGATGATAACTCCATCGTGACCGCCATAGATATCAAAAAATTCGCCCACGTATTCCACCGTATCAATGATGGGTTTGGGTTGATTAATTGTGGTGGAAGCGGAATACGATTTCCCCTGATAGATAACGGTTAAGTCATATGCTTCACCATAAATGGCTGGGGTATTTCCTGCATAAAATGGCACCCAGCGACAACGAAATTTATCGAAGGTAGAGTCGGCAGCCAATATTTCCTGGCCCATGCTTCCGGTAATTGTTACTACAGCTCCTCTGCCAAACAATTCCTGGGGCGTTGCATCGGGCTCAAAAAATCCCGGGCTGCGACTTATGAAAACGCGGGGAAATTCACCCGGATATAAAATACCTTCAATAAATATATCGCCGGTAAACCCCGTGGATGGATTAATATTGATTTCTCTTTCGCACGCGGCCACGACCAGCATAAGTATAAATATAGAAGAAAGTTTTTGCGGTTTCATGTTTTTCAGAATTTGAAATTATAGGATAGGCTGGGTAGAATTGGTAATAGCGAGACTTGTTTTGCTTTGGGTTGATCGGTAACCGGATCTACCAAAAAATAAACAAAGTACGGATTCTGCCTGCTGTAAATATTGTACACTCCAAATACGAGCTCGGCAACATATTCCTTTCTAAAAATTTTCCTGTTTCTTTTATAGGTGGCTGAAATATCCAGCCGGTGGTAATCTTTCAGGCGCGCATTATTTCTTTCCTCATACACGTAAAAAGTTCCTTCATACAAACTTCCGCCGTAGTAAGAATTAATTCTGCCCACCGGCAGGGTTTTAACCTTTCCCGTTGCGTATTCAAAAACGGCTGAAACTGTCCACCGCGGGTTAATCTTATAAGCAATGGCTAATGAAACTGCATGCCTTCTGTCATATTGAAATGGAAAAGTTCTGCCAAAATTCAAGCTATCGAATTTTTGATCGGTTTTTGAAAGAGTGTACGACAGCCATCCGGTAAGCGGGCCGGTATTTTTCCGCAGAAAAAACTCCAGCCCATAGCTTTCTCCTTTTCCGTAAACCAGGGCAGTATCAACTTCAAGGCTTTCGATTAACTGGTTTCCTTCCCTGAATAACACCTGGTTATCCATTGTTTTATAGTAAAGTTCCGCACTGGTTTCAAACTGGTTTTGGTTAAAGTTTCTGAAATACCCGATTGCGAATTGTTCGGAAAGCTGCGGTTTTGTTCTTTTTGAAGAAGGCAGCCAGATATCGGTGGGTACCGAAGCGGTAGAGCTGGGCACCAGGTGAAGAAATTGGTGCATCACCGTGTAGGCGGCTTTAACGGATGAAGTTGGCCCTAACTGCAGCTTTAGGGTTGCCCGGGGCTCCCATTCAAAATAATTTACATCACTGTCGCTGAAACCCGGAAATCGAAAACCCAGGTTGGCCGAGAAACCGCGGTAAATATTGAATTCATCATTCACATAGAATGCATATTCACTAAAATATTTTGAAGGAAGGTTACTAACATTGATGGTCTGGTTTCCACTGGTTTGCGCTTCTGATTTTCCGCCGGATAAAAACCTGTGATTAGTGTAATGGGCACCAAAACGAATTTCATGGTTCAGGGAAGGGAAATACTGAAACTCCATCTTTCCATTAACGTCATTGATTCCGGAAACCACCTGTGAAAAGAAATTATCCTGGATGGTGGCAATGTCCTGTTCATATGTATTGTAAATCAGTGAAGTGTTGAGAAAGAGTTTTTGCCCGAACAAATGATTCCATCGTAAGGTAGCGGCCGAGTTGCCGAATTTTATGTTGTAACTGATTCCTTTTGTTTCATTATACAATGCATCATCCTTTCCGGTGAAAAAACTAAAGAAAAGCCGGTCTTTGGAAGAGATTTTCCAATTTACTTTCCCATTGATATCATAGAAATGATAATCGGAACTGTTTCCAACTTCGAGGAAAGGAGTTAAAATCAAATCAATGTAGGTACGCCGGCCTGAGACAATGAATGAAGCTTTCTCTTTTTTTATGGGACCCTCCAGGGTTAGTTGCGAAGTAACTAATCCAATTCCTCCTTCACCCTGAAATTTGCGGTTATTTCCTTCTTTCATAGAAATGTCAAGAATGGAAGAAAGCCGGCCTCCGTATTGTGCCGGGAAGCCGCCCTTTATCAAAGTAACGTTATTTAATGCCCTGGAATTGAATGTACTGAACAATCCGAACAAGTGACTGGGATTATATACGGTTGCTTCATCCAGAAGAACCAGGTTTTGATCGGCGTTGCCGCCTCTGACAAAAATTCCGGTTGTGCCTTCATTACCTGATTGCACACCCGGCAGCAATTGAATAACTTTCAATACATCTATTTCTCCCAGAATTACCGGTAACTCTTTTATTTTTTCCAGGGGAACATTTACCACGCTCATTTGCGGCCTCGCCACGTTTGCATCCTGCTGCCCCTGAATAGTCACTTCCTCCAGCGTGCTTGTGGAGGGTTTCATTTCTATATCCAGTTCCAGGTTTTTATCCGCATAGATTTTTTTAATTTGGGGAATATATCCGATGTAGGAGAATATGATTCCCAAACTGTCGGTTCTGGGTAAGGTAAGAGAATAAAAACCGTAAGTGTTAGTGGAGGTTCCTTTTTCCAGGGTAGTGACATAAATATTAGCTCCGATTAACGCTTCGCCGGTTTCTTCATCTGTGATAATTCCACTGAGGGTAAACTTCTCCTGACTGTATGCGCCAGAATTCAAAATCATCAAAATCAGGGGAAACGCCAGGAAGTGATTGGGTTTAAATCCTTTCATCCGCATATAATTTTATTTTCAGCCGGTCAGATACTGACAACACGCTGGGTTTCATAAAAGGGTTGGTTTGAACTATCAATTTGAAATATTTTCCAATGCTTCGAACTCCGAAGACGTTTGATCTTCACCTTTAATAAATCCTATACCCGGAGCATAATACTTGACTTCCAGCACTTCTGCTTCAAGCGGTGTAGATGTTAAAATTTTAATACAATTTTCAAAGGTGCCGAACGGAACGGTAACGGTGTTATTGATACTTGATACCTCCGCCCAATCTTCCGCTTCTCCTTCATAAACTTCCTGCCTGTATTTCATGCCGGGGATTGGGTTTGCCAGCATAATTATCCCGGGAACCGCTTCATTAACTCCCGCTTCCCAGGAACCGCCGGTTCCAACCACCACGCCATCTTCAATGGATTTCGTGTCTTCGCCGAAATACCAGACGTTACCCTCCACATCCTGAGCATACCAGTCGTAGGTATCTTCAATCAATTCACCGTCTTCAAATTCCTTCTCGTGAACCACTGTGCATACCACTCCCAAAATTACTTTGGTTTCCGTGGTCACTTCTGATATTACCGTAACTGGCAGATCTTCGTCATTCAACCCTGAATACGTGTAAACCTTTCCTGGAGTCAGCGGGAAGTAAGGGTTATCCACACCTTCAACAAACATCACCGGATTAATATTGCCGGCGTTTAATAAAGCCCGATCTACCATGTCCGTGATTTCGGCAAGTTCTTCCACGCCGCCGGCTGCGGGCTCTGCTTTAATAAATCCCACATCCGGAGCGTAATATTTAAATTCTTCAAAACCAGGATCCAACGGATTCGTTTCTTTTGTTTTAAGGCAATTTTGAAAAGTACCATAAGGAACGGTCACCGTGTTGTTCAGGCTCACCACTTCGGCCTGGTCTTCGGCAATTCCAACTGCCACTTCCTGATGATATTTCCGCCCCGGCTGCGGATTGGCCAACATGATAATGCCTGGCTTTGCGCCATTAACACCGGCTTCCCATGAACCGAAAGTGCTGTACACCTGGCCATCTTCAATATCTTTTACATCTTCTCCGAAATACCAGACATTTCCTTTTTTATCCTGTGCGTACCAGTCGCGGGTTTCTTCAATTAAACTGCCATCGCTGTACTCCTTTACAAGTACTACAACACAGTTTACTCCCAAAATTGTCTTCGTTTCGAATGTAACCCGGGATACCACCCTTTCTTCCACTCCATCTTCATCAACTCCTTCATATATGTGAATATCACCGGTCAACAGAGTGAAATACGGGTTATTGATTTCTGAAGCGAAATCTGCGGGATTAAGATTTGCTGCAACCAGCAAAATATCATCTTCAAAGATCGGCAGGGGATTATCTTCCCCGCAGGAAAACACATTCAAAGTCATAAATACTATCAGACCGAATGTTAACAGTCGCGATAATCGGGTCTTCATTTTTTGAAAAGGTTAGTTACTGACATCACGGCCGGATTTCTGTTTTGGTTGGTTGAGGGTTTGAAATTTTCCCTCATTCTGAACTTTCCAGTAGGTGTGTTTTTTGAACCGGTTCTATCTTATCTTGAACCAGTAGGAACCTTTCACACCTAAAAACTGAAGTTTTATTTTTTCAATTCCCATGGATCCAACTCCATGCTGATAGAAAAGTGAAGTTTCCAGAATTTTTTTGTTTTTTAACTCCTTGGAAAGTCCCAGGGAAAAATTTAGCGTACCCGGGTAAATCGTAAAATTCTTGTCTTTAACGAGGGTATTGATGCTGGCTCCGGGGTTTCCGCTTATTTCATAATCGTAATCAAATTCTTCTTTCGTGTAAATGAAGAATGAATATCCTACTCCGGTTTGAAGATAGGTTTTGTCACTAAACGGATACCGGTATTTCAGGTAAAGAGGTAGTTCAAGAGAATAAAAATCAATTTCAGCTGTATTTAACTGGCCCAACTGGGGGTCAACATCCGGAAAATTAAGGTTAGATGAATCTGCATTTTTAACTTTGTTAGTATGGAGCGCATACTTAACTCCAGTTTCCAGCGAAAGGGACGGTGACATAATAAAATCGGCGGCAATTCCACCTCCAAAATTGTACGCTCCTTCCCCTTCCGAATAAAAACCGCGGTGGATTTCAACAGCCGGGCCAACCCGGATTCCAACTCCCCGCATATAATGTTTTTCGATGTCCCGGATTGTTTTTGCAGAAAGGTTCACGCTTTCTTTTTCCTTTGGAGACACTTCAATTTTTCCTTCCGCTCTGCTCACTTCCGGATTTCGCGTATTCAACCTTGATATAGAATGAATTCTCATGGATTCATTCTTATCAAATATAAGAGAGTTGGAGAATTTGCCTGCGTTGTAATCTGCCAGGGGAATTAGCTGAGAATTTCGCATCTGATTCTCCGGGTTTCCCAGAGTTTCAAGTTTTCGTTCCAGTGCTGATATTTTACTTAACAGAAGCAAGTAATACCCGGAATTATCCTGACCGCTAAATTCCGTTATCCGTATTGTATCCGGGGCCAGATTTCTTAATCGTTCAATTTCTTCTTTCAGAAGTTGAATTTGGTTCTCCTGATCTTTTAAAGCTTGGATATTGGTGGCCATCCATTGTTCATTTACCCGGTTACTAAAATATTGTCCAAGGAATATCATGCCCGCGCAGAGTAAGGTGGCGGTTCCGGCGATCAATTCGGTTCTATACCGCCCATACCAGGGTTGAGAAATAGCGGCCATTTTTTGATGAAGTGCAGCCAAAGCAGAAGGCTCGAACCCGGGATTCCGGTATTCACCGATCTTCGATTTTAACAATTCATCAAATTTCCTGTCATCCATTTTTTTCTTTGCCTAATTTATCATTTTCGATGATCAACATTTTCTTCAGTTTTTCCCTGGCTACGGCCAGGTTTGATTTGGAGGTGCCGACACTTATTCCAATCATATTTGCAATCTCAACGTGTTTGTACCCCTCAATCACAAAAAGGTTAAAAACCATCCTGTATGAAGGCGGAAGTTTTTGCACGGCTGCAATTATTTCTTCTGCGGAAAGAGCATCCAATGCTGTTTCACTTACGGCTTCATATTGAACATGCGAAATATCAAGTGCGTTATAATGTTTTTCATTTCTTCGGTAATAATCAATCGCCGAATTTATCATTACTTTTCTCAGCCAGCCGGTAAATGACAATCCTTTTGTATAGTGATCAAGTTTTGTAAAAATCTTCAAAAACCCGTCGTTTAAAATTTCTATGGCTTCATCCCGGGTGCGGGAATAACGCAGGCATATACCTATTGCATAAGGATAAAATTCCCTGTACAACTGATCCTGGCTGTTTCTGTTTCCCCCCCGGCAGGAATCCAGGAGTTTATATAATGCTTTTCCTTCTATGGTCTTTAGAGACGTTGCTTAAATTACCGTCTTTTTAAGCAACACGCAAATTTTCGGCAGAAGGTTGGTTGCGTGTGTAGTTTTATTTTGATGCAATTGAACCCCGAGATGATTGCCGGAAATTTTCTGTGGCCACTACGATTTTCAGCAATCCCTTTATCTCATTCAGCTTCAGCATTGCTCCCATCGGTGACATCGTTGTTGATATCCATTCGGAACCAGCATTTCTTTCACCTGATTAAACCGCAGATCGTTTCAAAAAGTGTAAACTGGAAATCTGATTTGGGCACTTCCTTCATTTATTTACCCTGGTTTTTCTCTTATCCTTTTCCAGGAAAATGTAGTACCTCATCGTTTCGCAATACAATGGAATTTGGCATGCCGGCCATCTGCGCCACATGAATTCCGAAACTGTGTTCGCTGCCCCGGCTTCTAGTTTCCGCAGAAAAATTATTCTGTCCCCCACCTCATTACCAAACATTGAAGTTTTTTATATGATGGAAAGGGAATGTATGGAGCCAGGGTTCATCAGGCTGTCTCAGAATCAGGAGATACGGAATCCGGTATAACCATTCACTATGTGAATGAACATTATAATGAAGGAGATATCATTTTTCAGACTTCCTGCTCAATACGAGCCGGGGAAAATCCGAAATCGATAGCCCATAAGGCTCATCAACTGGAATACGAATATTATCCGAAGGTAATTGAAGAGGTGCTAAACAAATTAGGTTGAAAAAAATTACTTTTGCACCTCCAGTCTGTTAAGCATAATGACCATCAGGAAAATTAATACCGCACTCATCTCTGTTTTCCATAAAGATAACCTTGAAAGCATTGTCCTAAGGCTTCACGAACTGGAGGTTGAGATCTATTCTACCGGCGGTACACAAACCTTTATTGAACAACTTCATGTTCCGGTTAAATCCGTGGAAAGCTTAACCGGGTATCCATCAATTTTAGGAGGTCGGGTAAAAACTCTCCACCCAAAAATATTTGGCGGTATCCTTTCCCGGCGGGAAAATGAATCTGATCAAAATGAACTTTCAAACTATGAGATTCCCGCCCTTGATTTGATCCTGGTTGATTTATATCCATTTGAAGAAACAATGGCAGCTGGCGCATCGCACAAAGAAATAATTGAGAAGATTGACATCGGTGGAATCTCGTTAATTCGTGCAGCCGCTAAGAATTACCAGGATACATTAATTATATCATCAAGGGAACAATACAAAGAATTGCTGGACATTTTGAATTTATCGAAGGGAGAAACTACCCCTGAGCAGAGAAAACTATTTGCCACCCGTGGGTTTGAGGTAACTTCCCATTATGACACCGCGATTTTTAACTATTTCAACAGAGAAGAAGGTGTTCGTTCCTTCAAACAAAGCTTACGTGAGTCCAAAGCCTTAAGATATGGAGAGAATCCACACCAGCAGGGAATTTTCTATGGCAGCCTGAATGATACTCTGGAACAACTTCACGGAAAGGAGCTTTCCTATAATAACCTGGTTGACATTGACTCCGCTCTTAACCTTTTGGAAGAGTTTGAAAATGAAACTGTCTTCATAATTATTAAACATACAAATGCATGTGGTTTGGCAACGGCTGCCTCAGTTGCGGAAGCCTACCAAAAAGCACTTGCGGGCGATCCTGTTTCCGCGTTCGGCGGAATTTTAGCAACGAATAAAACTCTTGATGAATCGGCGGCCTCGTTAATTAACGATTTATTTTTTGAGATTCTCATTGCGCCCGCATATTCCGCGAAGTCACTTCAAATACTTCAATCAAAGAAAAACAGAATTCTCCTGAAACAAAAAAGTAAGATCACTGGCTCAAAGCAATTCAGGAATTTGGTGAATGGAGTAATTGAGCAGGACCGGGATTTAAAAACGGATTCTGTTGAGGACCTGAAAGTAGTTACAAAAGTTCATCCCAACAAGGAACAAATTGCCGGGATGCTATTCGCTTCTAAAATTGCCAAGCACACGAAATCCAATACCATTGTATTAGCGGTGGATGGCCAGCTCTTGGCCAGCGGTGTTGGCCAAACTTCCAGAGTTGACGCGCTGCAGCAGGCAATAACAAAAGCCGGTGCCAACAAATTTGATCTTAAAAAAGCAGTGATGGCTTCCGATGCATTCTTTCCTTTTCCCGACTGTGTAGAGATTGCTCACAATGCCGGGATCATCGCCGTAATTCAGCCGGGTGGAAGCATCAAAGATCAGGATTCGATCAACTTTTGTAACTCGCATGGAATGACAATGGCCTTCACCGGAATAAGACACTTCAAACATTAGATTTTTAGCGATTTAAATAGATATTTGTATCAATTTTGTAAATTGAGCGCCTTCTGAATCAGCATAAATTTTACGACTAATATCTAACCAATGGGATTATTTGATTTCTTCTCTAGCGACATTGCCATTGACCTTGGAACTGCTAATACCTTAATCATTTTTAAGGACAAAATTGTAGTTGATGAACCTTCTATCATAGCCATAAATAAAACTAATAACAAAGTTCTGGCCATCGGAAGAGAAGCCATGCAAATGCATGAAAAAACACACGAAAACATAAAGACCATCAGACCTCTCAAGGACGGCGTTATTGCTGACTTCCATGCAGCGGAGCACATGATAAGGGGGATGATCAAAATGATTAATATGGGTAACCGCTGGTTTCCGTCTTCTCACAGAATGATTATCTGCATTCCCTCAGGCATAACAGAAGTGGAAAAGCGCGCGGTAAGAGACTCGGCCGAGCATGCAGGTGCCAAAGAGGTGTATATGATTCATGAACCGATTGCCGCCGCCATTGGAATTGGGATTGACATTGAACAGCCGATTGGCTCTATGATAGTGGATATCGGTGGCGGAACTACTGAAATTGCAGTGATTGCTCTTTCGGGAATTGTGTGTGATCAGTCCATCAGGGTGGCCGGCGACACATTCAACCGGGACATTCTGGATTATATGAGACGGCAGCATAACCTTCTGATTGGTGAAAGATCGGCAGAAAAAGTAAAGATTGAGGTTGGCTCCGCTCTTACCGAACTGGATGATGGACCGGATGATTATGAAATCAGAGGTAGAGATTTAATGACCGGAATTCCGAAGGTTATAAAAGTTTCTTATTCTGAAATTGCTTTTGCATTGGATAAGTCAGTATCAAAAATTGAAGAAGCTGTTCTTAAAGCGCTGGAAATTTCACCGCCTGAACTATCCGCCGATATATATGACAATGGAATTCATCTCACAGGAGGTGGCGCGTTGTTACGCGGACTTGACAAAAGGCTGGCTTTAAGAACAAAACTTCCCATTCACGTTGCGGATGATCCATTGAGAGCAGTGGTTAGAGGAACAGGAATGGCCTTGAAAGGTCTTGACCAATATATAGGCGTACTGATGACCTAATGGATAAATGTATCGATTATATCTATTTCTATTCAAATACAGAGTCACCCTCATTTTTATCTTTCTTGAGGTTCTGAGCTTCTGGCTTATTGTTCAAAACAATAGATATCAAAGCGCTGCTTTCTTTAATTCTTCCAATGCCATCTCCGCTAATTTGCTTTCCATTTCTTCCGAAATTCGAGGCTACTTCAGCTTAAAGAAAACCAATACACAACTTGCTGAAGAAATTGCAAATCTTCGAAAAGAATTGGAGCGAAAAAAGGTTGCTCCGGTTAAGGGAATCGTGCAGGACTCAGCGTACATTCCTTATGAATTCGTTACGGCGAAAGTAATCAGTAACTCCGCGTATAATTTCAATAACTATCTTACAATAAACCGGGGCAATGCAGAAGGTGTAAAACCCGATATGGCTGTTATTGGTCCTAACGGAATTGTGGGTAAGATAAAATACACCAGCGAAAATTTTGCGGTTGTTACCTCCCTTCTTCATTCAAATTTTCTTATCTCCTCGAAGGTAGAAGGCAAAATCAATCTTTGTTCCACCCAATGGGATGGAGTAAGTCCCAGTTTTGCTCAGCTTCTTTTTGTTCCCACGCATATCGTGCTGCTGGAAGGGGATACGGTGTCAGCCTCAGGATTTAATTCTATCTTTCCGGAAGATATACTTATTGGAACAGTTTCTAAAATTAGTTTAAGAGAAGGTGCCCCTTTTCATGAAATCGAAATAAAGCTCTCCACAGAATTTGCTAATCTCTCATTCGTACAAGTTATTATAAGCGCAATCAGGGATGAGTTAGACTCACTTGGTGTTAACGAACGCTTTTAATGGATACCAGAAGCTTGATATTAACCATGCTGAATTTTATAGTATTTATACTTGTTCAAACGCTGATATTTAAAAATACAGTGCTGTTTGGTGTCTCTTTCGCATTTTTGTATGTGGCTTTCCTTTTGTTCCTTTCGTTTGAAACCACGGCTGTCTACCTGTTGCTGGCTGGTTTTTTTACCGGATTTGTAATTGATATCTTTTACGATAGCCTGGGTGTCCACACCGCTGCTTGCGTTTTGATGATGTTCGCCAGGCAATTTTGGATTAAATCTATAATCCCACGAGGGGGATACGAAATTGGCTCTACTCCAACAATTGCCTCACTCGGACTTCAATGGTTTACTATTTATGCTCTTCCCTTGATTTTTATTCACCATTTTCTTTTATTTTACATTGAAGCAGGTGGATTCAAGGGGTTATTCTTCTTTACCTTGAGTAAGGTATTGGCTTCAATGGTTTTCACTTACTTTACGGTCATACTTTATCAGTATTTATTCTTTGTTAGAAAAAATCGGGCATGATTGAAGGCAGGAAATATGTAATTCAGGCAGTTTTCTTAATTACGGGAATTGCTTTCCTGGTGAAGTTGTTTACCATACAAGTTACTGATAAGACTTACGCAAAAGCAGCTACTGATAATATTATTCTTCCTGTTGTTGAATATCCGTATCGCGGACTGATTTTCGACAGAAATGGTGAATTGATTGTTTACAACAATCCTCAATTTGATCTTACCGTGATCCCACAAGAGGTTAAACAACTTGATACCTTATCTATTTGCGAGATACTGGGCCTCACGCGCGAAGACTTCAAGCAAAGACTTTCCGCGGCAAGAAAGTATAGTTATGTAAAACCATCTCCTTTTTTTAAGATGATCTCTAATCAGGAGTTTGGTAAAATCCAGGATAAACTTGTTGATTATCCCGGGTTTGGAATTCAGGCACGGACTTCACGGGCATATGCACATCCGGTATTATCTAATTCATTAGGGTACATCGCGGAAATCAGCAGTGCAGGATTGCGGCAAGACAGTTCCCGCTACTACAGACAAGGCGACTACATTGGCAAAAGCGGACTGGAATTATATTATGAGTCACAACTTAGGGGTAAAAGGGGGATTAGCTATAAGATAAAAAATGTTCGGGGCATAGAGAAAGGAAGTTTCGAAGATGGTGAATTCGATACAATTCCAATTCCAGGTCAAAATTTAGTTTCAACAATTCATTTGCGGTTACAGCTTTATGCTGAGAAGTTGTTGAAAGGAAAAGTTGGTAGTGTTGTCGCTATTGAGCCAGCCACGGGAGAAATTCTCGCCATAGTTTCAGGTCCGTCCTATGATCCGGGTATGATGGTAGGGCGAAAATATAGTTCAAACTTTAGCTTAATTAGCCGAGACTCCCTCAACCCACTTTTCAACAGACCTGTAATGGCCATGTATCCGCCAGGTTCAATTTTCAAAATCGTACAATCATTAATCGGGCTTCAGGAAAATGTGCTTAATGTTAACGAAACAATTTATATTGATGGAAGAAACATTGGTGACCACGCGCCCCCGGGTTACTATACCCTTCACGAAGCAATCAGGAAGTCTTCCAACAATTATTTTTTCATGGCTTTCAGAAGAATGATTAATCAAAATCTCAATGCAAATACCTTCATTGATTCAAGGCTTGGCCTGGATAACTGGAAGAGTCATGTTATGAGCTTTGGCTTCGGCGCTCCGCTTGGCATTGATATCCCGAATGAAAAAGGTGGTTTTATTCCCGGCTCGGATTACTATGATAAAATTTATGGACATAACAGTTGGAAATTCAGCACCATCAGTTCTTTGAGTATCGGACAGGGGGAAATGCTTTTAAGCCCGCTGCAAATGGCAAACCTTGCCGCCATAATGGCTAACCGTGGGTATTATTACACTCCACACCTGGTAAAGGAGATTGGTGACTACGGGCCATTGTCAAAATTTACAGAAAAACATATGGCGGGAATTGACGAAAAACATTTTCCTCCCGTAATTAACGCCATGCAGGATGTAGTTACTTCAACTGCCTGGAGAGCCGTAATCAGAGATATTGAGATCTGCGGAAAGACCGGAACCGCGGAAAATCCACACGGTGAAGACCATTCAGTGTTCATGGCTTTTGCTCCAAAAAAAAATCCACAAATTGCAATTTCCGTCTACGTTGAAAATTCCGGATGGGGAGGCAGAGCTGCCGCTTCTATTGCCAGTTTGTTGATTGAAACCTACATCCGGGGTAATATTACCCGGCAGTGGCTTGAAGATTATGTATTAAAAGGAGATTTTGCAGATGCAACGCAGTGAAAATTTAGTTAGTTCCATTGATTGGTTAACAATTCTGCTTTACTTTCTCATTGTTCTGTTGGGATGGCTGAATATTTATGCTGCCGTTTACGATGAGGGCACCACCGGAAGTATTTTCGACTTCTCCCTGAACTCGGGAAGGCAGCTGGTCTGGATTGGAGCCTCCGTCATCATTATAATTTTTATTCTAATAATTGATTTTAAGTTTTATTCCACTTTTGCTTATTTTATATATGGCGCCGTTTTCGTTGTCCTTCTGGGTGTGCTGGGATTCGGAACTGAAATCGCTGGATCGAAATCATGGATCCGATTAGGGAGTTTTGGCGTCCAGCCTTCGGAGTTTATGAAATTTGCCGCCGCGCTGGCTGTGGCAAAATTTATGGACAGTCATGGAGTTAAATTCAACAACTTTAAAGACCTTTTCATTTTAGGTGCCTTCATCGCCTTGCCAATGGGGCTAATCGTATTACAGGGAGACACCGGTACCGCTCTTATTTTTGGAGCCTTCATCCTGGTATTTTACCGTGAAGGGTTATCTCCGTTATTCCTGATTTTTGTTGCTGCCTCAGCTGCTATTTTCCTGTTGGCCCTTCTGGTAACTCAAAGCTATCTGGCCATTGGTATTGGCGCTTCGGCTTTTTTGATAATAATGCTTTCAAAAAAAAATCTAAAAACTATAACCGGAATACTTCTTGGAGCAGCAATTGTCTTCAGTCTTATACGAAGTGTTGATTATGTTTTTACCAATGTCCTTAAGCCTCATCAGCAAAACAGAATCAAGGCATTAATCAATCCGGAGGAGGATCCATTGGGGTATGGCTGGAATGTGACTCAATCAAAAATAGCCATTGGCTCCGGAGGCATGTGGGGTAAAGGATTCCTGGAAGGAACTCAGACAAAATTTGATTTTGTGCCGGAACAAAGCACTGATTTCATCTTTTGCACAATTGGTGAAGAGCATGGATGGTTCGGCACTCTGATTCTTATCACACTTTTTATGTTGCTCTTTTTAAGAATAGTATATATTTCTGAAAGACAGAAAACAAGGTTTGCCCGGGTTTATGGGTATTCTGTGGTGGCAATTTTGTTCTTTCATTTTGCTATTAATATTGGGATGACCATCGGGCTATTTCCGGTAATCGGAATCCCGTTACCTTTCTTTAGCTATGGCGGCTCTTCCTTGTGGGCTTTTACATGTTTACTTTTTGTCCTGATTAAGCTGGACGCCCACAGGATGGATCAACTCGTGCATTAATCAAACCTGGTAAGAACCAGATCGTAAAATTCCCCCACCTCCTCTGATTCCTTGTCCCATTGATATGTGTTCTTTAGTTCCTTTTCCAGGAATTGCATTGCCTGTTCTTTGGAATCAAATTCCTGAATCTTTCCCAAGGCTTCCTCAAATAATTTTGGATTACCGTTAAACAACACATGCACAAACATGAATTTTTGGTTGACTGAAACACTCTCCTGAAGATTTGTCTTACTAATCTTCTTTAATGCCTCCCCGATTGTTTCTCCAATGCGGTTTGCATGGTCATCGTTTATTGTTGAATAAGAAGTTTCATTCTCTGCGGGTTTAACTTCTTTTTCCGGAGTAAATAAATCTTCCACTCTGAGCTCCAGAACTTCATTGAAATGCGCAAGGTAAGCCTCACCATCTTCCGGTGAACCGGAATAATTAAGGAAAACTTCTTCCAAAATTCCGCGGGCTTCCGTTGAACTTAACTCTTTCGCTCCTGATTGGTTAAGCCTTTGAAGAAGCTCATTGAAAAATCCATTATTTATCTTTAAATACTTAGAACTTTCTTTGAGCTTTTCAACATTAATATTATCATCACTGTCGCCGGAAATTTCCTGCATAAAAAAATCGTAGGGAGCATAAATTACCTGTATTGTTTTGATGCAGGCAAGTTTCAACAGCGGATAAAAATCTTCCTTCGCCACAGAAATGTGTTGCGACAACTTGTTCAGGAAGTCTTTTAATGCTTTTTGAATTTCATGATTTGTATAATCAAAATATGAACTCTTTATCTTCCCTTGCTCCTTTTGCCATTTTGAGAATAGAATTCTTATTACAAATAAGTTGATTTGTCTGATGTTCGTCAGATTCAATATCTGTTCACCCGTAATCCGCTTTTCCGTGCTGAAAAACCTGTCGCACAAAATTTTTGAGAACTCCTCGGAATACTTAATGGTCGACTCCAGATTCAACTTGTTCTCCATGCTATTTATTTTTTCCTTTGTAAAATTATACAATATGGCGCGAATCATTATACAAAACTTCTATCAAAAGGAGATAATCTTTAAACCGTCAGGTAAAAATGTGCTTAAAATTCTGCTGCAAAGCTATGTTGACTGGCTGCACTCCTGTGGGGGTAAGGGAAGATGCACAACCTGCAAAATGGTGGTAGTTAGTGGTTCGCAAAATCTCAATCCGCTAACAACAGCAGAAAAAAATTACAAAAGATTGAGACAACTCAACCAAAATGAAAGGTTAGCTTGCCAGGCCATACCTTCAGGAGATTTAACTATTTTGGTACCCAAAGACAATCAATTGCCACATTTAAAGTATTCTTAAGTTAAATGTTTATAGAACCTCATTCAGGTAGATCAAATCCGGGGAATACCCGCGGCGGCTGGATTGAGGTGATATGCGGTTCTATGTTTTCAGGAAAAACTGAAGAATTAATCCGGAGGTTAAACAGGGCCTTGATAGCAAAACAGAAAGTTGAGATTTTCAAACCAGCCATAGATAAGCGATATCATGAAGAAGATGTTGTTTCTCATGATGAAAGAGCTATCCGGTCAACTCCTGTAAATTTCCCATCAGATATTTTGCTGTTGACAGGTGAGTGCGATGTGGTAGGCATAGATGAAGCTCAGTTCTTTGATGATTCGTTGACAGAAGTCATTGTTGAACTGGCCAATGGCGGCAAGCGTGTAATAATTGCCGGTCTTGACATGGATTTCGAAGGCAAACCCTTTGGTCCTCTGCCATCCATCATGTCCGTCGCTGAATACGTAACAAAGTTGCATGCAATTTGTGCCAGGTGTGGAAGTCTTGCCTCCTATTCATTCCGGTTATCCGGACTTAATGAGAAAGTTGTGCTTGGGGAAAAAGGTCATTATGAAGCACGGTGCAGAAAATGTTTTCTTGAGGGGATGAGCAGTAATAAGTGAAGATAAAATGATTAGCAAAACCAGCGGTATTACATTAGGGAAAATCAAATTTCGTGAAACGTCAATTATCGCCAGGATATTCACAGAAAAATTTGGGCTTCAGAGTTACCTGATTAATGGAATCCGGTCACCTAAAGGTAAATTCAAAATCGCTTTATTCCAGCCACTGACTTTGCTTGACCTCGTTGTTTACTACAAAGAGAATGCAGGCATTCAAAGATTATCAGAAGTGAAATGCAGCTATCCGTATTCCACCATATCAGGCAACATCAAAAAATCAGTGATATTTATTTTTCTTACTGAAGTGCTTGAGAAGACGTTGCGCGACTGCTCTAATCCTGAGGAAGTTTTCGCCTTCCTACAACAATCCCTAATAAAGTTTGATACTGAAAATGAAAATCAAAGTTCTTTTCATTTAAGATTCCTGATTGAGTTTTCCGCCATCCTCGGATTTAAACCCCAGTCTATTATTGATTTCAAAAATCATATTCCCTCAAATTTGCACGCTTCAGGCCGCGATGCATTATTATTAATTAAACAAATGATTGAGAATAAAACTCAAAAAATTTCTGTTTCCTCTAATTCGACTCGAAGAAACTGTCTAAATTTGATAATTGCCTATTATAGGGGACATATAGATAATCTTGGCGAAATAAAATCAGTTGGTGTTTTAAAGGAAATTCTGGACTGATTCTAACCAAAAAATTAATTTAGTATAATTCTGAAAAATCCGACAACTATGAAAAAGCTCACATTTATCTTATTTACATTCACCGTAACTTTTTGGATCATATCATGCTCAGGAACTGGAAGCAGCGAACAGGAAAGTAGCGAGACCGATTCTGTGTCAACTGAAATGACATCAGCAAAGGTATACTTTATCTCACCAAATGATGGTGATACGGTAAGTAGCCCGCTCATGATTGACATGGGTTTAGAGGGAATGGAAATTGATCCTGCCGGTGAGGTTAAAGAGGGTATGGGCCATCATCACCTGGTGATAAACGGCTCCCATATACAGGAAGGTGTAGTTGTTCCAACAGATTCTGTTCATATTCATTACGGACTCGGACAAATCAGGGATACGGTTGAACTGGCTCCAGGTAATTATACTCTTACCTTGCAGTTTGCCGACGGATTTCACCAATCTTATGGCAAGCCTTTGAGCAGCACAATTAATGTTGTGGTGAAAGACAATAATCAATAAACATATGCAACCTGTTTTCTATGATGAGATACCATCTTTGGATTTATCTGATTTTACAGGCAGCAATAAGGCGAGGAAACAGAATTTTGTCAATGATTTAGGAAGAGCTTACCAAAATATTGGATTTGTCGCCGTTAAGAATCATGGGGTAAGCGATGAACTTACCGCGGAATTGTATGCCATTGTAAAGCAATTTTTCAACCTTCCGGATGAAACGAAAAGAAAATACGAAATTCCTGAACTTTCTGGTCAGCGCGGATATGTGGGAAAGGGTAAAGAACATGCAAAGGGAAGGTCAACGGGTGACCTTAAAGAGTTCTATCATATCGGACAAGAAGTAGAGGGCGATGATCCCATTAAAGCGGAGTATTCTGATAACATCTGGGTTGATGAACTCCCGCAATTCCGTAAAATCGGATTAGAAGTGTATCGAAAACTGGAGCAGGCCGGGATCCAAATGCTGCATGCAATTGCATTGTATCTCGGTCTTGAAGAAAATTATTTTGACAATAAAGTAAAGAATGGAAATTCCATTTTGCGACCTATCCATTATTATCCCATAGAAAATCCTGATGCAGTTCCCGCGGATGCAGTACGCGCTGCCGAGCATGGAGATATCAATCTTATAACTTTGTTGATGGGTGCCAGCGCCGACGGGCTGCAAGTGCTGAGACGAGATGGTCATTGGATTCCAATAACGGCACTCCCAAACCAGATCGTTGTAAATGTGGGTGATATGTTAGAAAGACTCACAAACAAAAAGTTAATATCAACGATTCACAGGGTGGTTAATCCGTCAAGGGAAAAAATGAGCACCTCCAGATATTCGATCCCGTTTTTTATGCATCCCCGCTCAGAAATGGATTTATCCTGCCTTGAAAATTGCATCGATGATGAAAATCCGAGAATTTTTCAAGATATTACCGCTGGAGAATTCCTGAATGAACGTTTAGCAGAAATTGGCTTAAAAAAATAATCTCGCAAAACGAACCTGGATTGAAAAAAGTCAGACACTACATCTTTCTGAGAGATGTCCTTATTCTATCTCTCACTTCATTTGGAGGCCCTCAAGCCCATTTTGCCTTCTTTCTTGACAAATTCGTTAAGCTCCGGGGGTACCTGAATGAAGAAGAGCTGGTTGAATTATTCGCTTTGTGTAATATTCTTCCCGGTCCTACATCCACCCAAACTGTAACTTCCATTGGCTTTCGCATTGGCGGTCCAAATCTGGCTTATTTAACCCTGCTTGTCTGGATAACTCCGGCCGTGACAGTTATGCTGCTGGCAGGAATTTTCCTGAATCACTATGTTGAAAAGAACGCCTCACTGGAATTTGCACGGTTCATTCAACCTATGGCGGTGGGTTTTGTCAGTTATGCGGCTTTCGTTATTTCCCGGAAAGTTGTAATCACCAATACTGCGGTTATTTTGTGCGTTATCTCCGCCATAATTTCATTTTCTTTAAGGAAGCCTTACATTTTTCCAATCCTGTTGTTAATGGGTGGTTTTATAACTGGTTTCAAATACCGGAAACATCCCATTGAAGAAAAGAGTCCAGTCCGGATTCAATGGGCGAATTTTCTTTTATGGGGCGGCGTTCTTTTATTCGCGGCCCTACTTGGTGGAATTACCAGGGAACGGAGTATTTTGTTGTTTGAAAATTTTTACCGTAACGGCAGTTTGATTTTCGGTGGAGGACAGGTACTAATACCCTACTTGTACACCGAATTTGTGCAGTTTAAGCATTACCTGACAGCCCAGGAATTTCTGAGTGGCTATGCCATAGCTCAGGCAATTCCTGGTCCGGTTTTTAGCTTTAGTGCTTTCGTTGGAACCCTCTCCATGCGCGATCTTGGCGTAGGTGGGGAAATATTTGGCGGCCTAATGGCTGCATTCGGCATTTTTCTTCCGGGTACATTCCTGATTTTCTTTGTGATACGTTTTTGGGAAGACCTGAAAAAATATCGCGTCGTGCGTGCCAGCCTTGAAGGAATAAATGCGGCTAGTGCCGGTATGGTGATTTCTGCCGCGTTAATTCTTTTTTTTCAACCTTTTAATGCGGCCTTTACTACTCCCGACTGGGTTGAAGTCCTGAGTCAACTTTTCTTACTCCTGTGGAATAGCCCGGTTTATCTCGGCCTTGTATTGCTGACATTTCTTATCCTCCGGTATACTAAAATTCCGGCACCTTATATTATTATCTCAGGACTAATTGCCGGATTTCTCTTTTAGTATGAAATTGTTGATCCCTGGCTTCCAATATCAATATTTATTTGAACTGATAGTGGAATCGGATAATTTTCAGGTTCATGCCCAAATGAAAAACCGGATGCAATAGGGTAATTATACGATCTAACATGGTAACTAATGATTTCATGAAGAGAGTAATCAAATGAATTTGATTCTTTTTCAGGGATGGTAAAGCAGCCCATGACCAGAGCCCTGAGTTTTTCAAATTTTCCAGCCTTTCCTAATTGATGCATCATTCGATCAATTTTATACAGTGGCTCATCAACTTCTTCCAGGATCAGGATCTTATTGTTTGTGTCTATTTCCAAACTTGTTCCCAGAGAATGGCAGATCATGGATAAATTGCCGCCGATGGCTTTCCCTGAAGTTTTGCCCATTCGGTTTTCCTTATTGTACTTTGCGAATAAAGGTTTGAGTCCCCCGCCAAAAAGAAATTGCCTGACGCTCTCAATTGCATTTTCAGTCGTTTTATGAAAAATTGCGGGCATTGGTCCATGTAAACTTGCAAGACCTAATTGGTTTAATTTCAGGTGAAGTATAGTTATATCACTAAACCCAATGATCCATTTGGGTGAACTAAGCAGCGGACTGAAGTTAATTTTGTCAAGTATTCTTCCTGTTCCATATCCACCTCTTGCGCAAAAGATGGCTTTTATCCCGGGATTACTGATAAAGTCCTGGAGGTCCGACGCGCGTTCATCTTCATTGCCGGCAAAAAACGTTTCTTCTTTTAAGACATTAATTCCCGTTTTTACGTTCAGCCCCCAGGAATTTAAAATTTCGATGCCTTCAGACAAATACTTCTGGTCAACCTTTTTGGCGGTAGCAGAAATACCGACCTGGTCACCCGGAGAAAGAAACGGAGGAATTATCATCGACCTAAAAAAAGCTCCTCGTAATTAAGGAGCTTTCACCTTTGAGTTCTTTGTTATCTAGTTATTTTGTGGAGTAATTCCCATCTTTTTCAGCACCAGATCCGAGATATCATTCTCAGGAATTGCAAAAAGTATCACATCTATAGAGCCGATTCTGGTTGAAAGGACATAGGTGAAACTTCCTTCGTTTGCTACCACTTCGATAGCTTTCCCGATTTTTTCATAAACCGGTTGCAAAAGATCGGACTGTTTTTTCTGGAATGAAACCTGGGCGTCTTGCTGAAATTTCTGAATGTTCTCTTCAAGCTGAGTAATTTCTCTTTCTTTATCTGCCCTGATAACCTCAGTCATTGTAGCCGCACTGGCCTGGTATTCCTGAATCATCTTTTGATAGTTCGCCATTTTTGATTGCAGTTGATTTTGCAATTGGCTTTGATGCACCTTCAAATCAGATTCGATTTGTTTAGTCTCTGGCATTTCACTTAAAATGTAATCAACGTCGACATATCCAATCTTTAATGGGTTTTGTTGAGCATTGGCAAATCCTACTGCCAAAAATGTAAGTGCGATTGCAATTATATTTTTCATCATTTTGAAATTTTCTGTCAATAATTAATTATCTATGGGGTCACCTAATCCAAGTTCTTCCAAAACATAATCGGTGTAGTCATGAATTGGATCAGTATATATCATTACTAACTCTCCTGATTTATCAAATACGAATTGAAGCCTGTGTTCCTTTGCCACTTTCTCTACGGCTTCAAAAACTCTATCCTGTATAGGTTTAACAAGTTCTTTTTTCTTTAGGAAAAATAAACCCTCAAACCCAAAAATCTTTTTTTGATACTCCTTCACTTCAGTTTCCCTTTTCCTGATGGCAGTAATTCTTTCGTCTCTCATTTCTT
This sequence comes from Cyclobacteriaceae bacterium, assembly GCA_036397995.1. Classification (GTDB taxonomy): domain Bacteria; phylum Bacteroidota; class Bacteroidia; order Cytophagales; family Cyclobacteriaceae; genus DASWHX01. The sequence goes on along the minus strand of DASWHX010000111.1, from coordinate 10,583 downwards.
TTGTAAGAAGTACTTCTTCCGCCTGCAAGCTATTATACATACCTTCAATATCCTTGTATAAGGCCTGAATTTCGTCCTGCCATGCCAAAGATAGTTTATTTAAATCCTCCTGAGCCTGTCTGTATTCCGGTATCTTCTTGAGTATGAAATCGGTATCCACGTAACCAAACTTCTGAGCCATCCCAGGCGGGGAAAGCAAGATAACCGTCAGGAAAAAAGTAATAATAGTTTTCATCTCTATCGTATTTGCTGTCCAATGGTAAACTGAAACTGCGGCCCGCTTCTGCCAACAGTTCCGGGAACGTTATCAAATCCATATCCCCAGTTGATACCAATTAATCCGAAAGCAGGCATGAAAAGCCGGGCTCCAATTCCCGCAGATCTATAAGCATCAAACGGATTATACTCCTGATAATTGTTCCAGTTGTTGCCGGCTTCTCCAAATAAATAAAAATAAATAGTAGCGGCGGCTCCGGTGGTAAGCGGATATCTAAGCTCCATTGAATACTTGTTATAAATTATACCTCCCCTTATGTCATCGGGAGACAATTCCCTTTGCCCGAAAGGGGGCGTTATTGCATCGTTATCATAACCTCTCATTCCAACTATCTCTGTGCTCAAAATAAAATTTTGACCCGCTAATCCATCACCACCTAGCTGGAATCTTTCAAAGGGCCCGATCTGAGCTTTTTTACTATACTTGCCCAAAACTCCGAAATGGATGCTTGTTGCCATAACCAATTTCCCTGCCAGATTTATATAATAATCCGCATCAAACATCCATTTGTGAAATTCAACATACTTGAATTTTTCTTCATTTTCAGCAGTCTGATAACTAATATTATTGAATGAAGAATAGGGTGGTGTTAAGGTAATTGCCAAAGAAATGGAGGATCCCGAGCGGGGATACAATGGTTGATCTACACTATACCTTGAAATGTTGGTTACCAACGCGAACTTGTTTGATGAGCCGTCTGAAAAACCTAAACTACTAAAGTTTGTAACGGGCCAATTATTAAGGGTGTACCTGGTATATTCCAAAGTATTGCTAAGCGTAAAATAATTATCCGGCCATTCCAGGGCCCGGCCAAGGCCAAGTGCGATACTGGTTAATGTAAGCTTTGCGTTCAGGTCTCTGCTGTTGGTTGCGCCTTCACCATATGTTCTTTGTATAGACCGGCTCAGGCTTACTGAAAATGAATTTGGTTTCTTACCGCCAAGCCACGGTTCTGTAAAAGCCAGAACATAGTTCTGAAATCTTCTTCCGTTGGCCTGAGCCCGTATTTGTACCCGCTGGCCATCGCCAAAAGGCAAGGGTTTCCATTTATCAAATTTCGGCACATTCCGCAATGAGAAATTATTAAAAACCAAGCCGAGCGTACCAATGAAACCGAGAGAACCACCCCAGCCTCCTGACAGCTCAATCTGATCTCCGGGTTTTTCAACTAAAGTATACTCAATATCCACTGTCCCGTTGGCAGGATTTGGAATCGGGTTGATACCAATTTGCTCGGGATCAAAAAATCCCATCTGCGAAAGTCGCTGTTGAGTTCTTATAATGTCGGTTCTGCTGAACTTCCTTCCGGGCAATGTTCTCAATTCCCTGAGAATTACATGGTCATTTGTGCGGTCGTTTCCTTTAATAATTATTTTGTTGATGATGGCCTGGGATCCCTCAAAAACCCTCATCTCCAAATCAATTGAATCATTATCTATTTTAACTTCGGTCGGCTGCACATTGAAAAACAGGTAACCGTCATCCATATATAATCCCTGGATATCAGGCCCATTTGGATTGAAAGTCAGTTTGGTCTGAACCAATGACATATCGTAAATATCACCCTTTTCGATTCCCAGAATATTGTTGAGGGTTTGATCTGAATAAACATAATTGCCGCTCCAGGTTATGTTTCTGAAATAGTATTTCTGCCCTTCATCAATAGTGATGTCAATATTTATGGAGTAATCATCATGAGCGTACATTGTGTCTTCCACAATCATTGCATCACGAAAACCTCTTGAATTATAATAATCGATTATGCTTCGTTTGTCCGTTTCATAATCACTCTTCTTGTATTTTGATGAACGAAAAATATTCAATCGCACATTTTCATTCATAAATGCCTTCAACTCATCTCCGCTTACCTCCCTGGTTGTTTCCACAAATGCTCCTGCTTTTCTGAAGTTGAAATTAAATACCTGATTAGCAACCTGGCTGAAGACTGTGAATCTCACCTTTTCATGAGTGTTCTTCATCTTGTTTTGTAGCTTGGTATCATAAACCTCTTCGTTATCTTCAATGTTTATGTCATTGATTTTGATCTTGGATTTCTTATCCACTGCAATCCTTAGAGAAACTCCATTTGCTGATATGGAATCTGCCTCCTGAAATATTTCTACATCTGTGTTCAGAAAACCCTTATCAATAAAATAGGATTTAACATTCAGTTCTATATTCTTCAGGTCCGCGTCAGTAAGTATTTTTCCAAGAATCAGTTTTACTTTATCTTTAAGATCTCCTTCCTGGGTTTTATTCACACCGTCAAATCTCATCCTCGACAATCTTGGTCGTTCAGCAAGTTCAATAACCAGGTAAACCTGGCCATTTTCGATCTTATCCAGAATTATGGAAGCATCTCCAATAATTCCGTGTTTCCATAATTTCTTTATTGCCTGGCTAATATCATCACCGGGAATTTTGATTTTATCTCCCACCTTTAACCCGGATAGGGATATCAAAGCGTTCTTATCCAGGAAGTCCGCGCCGGTAACTGTAATCTGCACTATTTCAAATTCTTTGGGTGCTGCATAGTCAAGTTCAGCTCCGGAGGTGGAAGGTCTGGTCCGGCTAGAACGAATCTGTGCAATAGTATTATCCGCAATTAGGAGTACTGCCAGTACAAATAGTAGTTTTCTCATCAGGGTTTTACTTGCTCACTAATCTTTCCAAATCTTCTCTCCCGGTTTTGATATTCGCGAATGGCTTCGAGGAGATCTTCTTTGCGGAAATCAGGCCACATTTTTTTTGTGAAATAAATTTCAGTGTATGCAAGTTGCCACAATAAAAAGTTACTTATTCTCATCTCCCCGCTTGTTCTTATTAATAATTCCGGATCAGGAACAAAATTAGTTTCAAGATATCCCTCGAAAATATGGGCATCAATATCTTCCAATCCCAGTCTCCCTTTGCTGACGTCGCGAGAAATCTTCTTAGCCGCTTCCAGAATTTCCCACCGGCCACTATAGCTGAGTGCAAGAATAACCGTAAGTCCAGTGTTTCCGGATGTGGCTGTTATGGCTTCAATTAATTCCCGCTGGCAAGTTTTTGGAAGACTTTCAATTTGTCCAATGGTCATTAATTTAATGTTATTTTTATTCAGATTTTTTAATTCTTTCCTGATTGTGGATACAAGCAATTTCATCAAGCCATCCACTTCACTTTTTGGTCTGGCCCAGTTTTCGGTAGAGAATGCATATAATGTGAGATATTTGACTCCCAATTCTGCGCATCCTTCAGTTACCTGGCTAACGGCCTCCACAGCATGCTGATGACCATAAATCCGCTCTGCTCCCCTACTTTTGGCCCATCTTCCATTGCCATCCATAATTATCGCAATGTGCTGAGGTATCTTGCCTTGAAGTAATGATTCTTTCATCCTCAATCAATTAGACACGCAAAATTAGTTCGAATTGGTTAAAAAATCGTGTTTTTTTGTCAGAATAGGCAAAATCTGATTAAGTACTTACCAATTGGGGTAGGGGCAATGGATTTTATAGAAAGTGTAGCTAAGCGTTATTCCAAGAAAATAATACCAGTCATTTTCCAGCTGGTTTCCATATTGATAGTTCTTCAAGGTTGGATCTCCCTCAGAAATATTATCCAGATAATCGAAAAAGGTTTTTCTGAATCCAAATTCCACTCCGACAACCCACCGTGGATTCATAATGTACTTTATTCCCATCCCAAATGGAAGGGCAACCTGAATATTGCTGTATTGTGTGGTTCTTTCGCCCTCTCCTGAAAATAAGAAAAGACCAATCCCTCCAAAGAAGTAGGGGGACCATCGTTGGTATATGTTATCTCTGAATTTCAAAAAATTATATTCAAACTGAAGCGAACCTTCCATAAGAAAAATATTCATAGAAGCATTTCTCTGCGAAGCAAAAGGGTCGGTTGGGTTATTGTCGGAATCCCGCAGCATTCCAAATGTAATGGGGAACTTAAGTGCAAGTGCTTCGTTTAGGTTTACCCTGTAAAACACGGTTGCTGCAGGTCTGTTATTAAGGAAATTATACCCCCGTTCTAATTCTCCCGTGTAAGTCAGGCCGCCTATACCAAAGCCGACTTCACCTTCCTGCGCATCACTTGTACTGATACAAAGTGCTATCAGAAGGATTGTAATGAAGGTTTTGAGGGAACTCATCTGTTAATTAACGAAATGGTTTTGTTTTATGGTATGGCTGAAGTATTCTGTTTATTTTGAGACTCGTGATTATGTAAATATCCCTGTCATTCACACTACCTCTGATATTGGAAGGATGCAAATCACTTCCGTAACCACTATATACAGTATAAGATTGTCCGTCTTTTCCAACATAGGTATGCGATGAAGTTATATTTTCAATAATAGTAAAATCTCTGGGTTTTGACGATGCGCCGCCTGTATTTTCTTGAGATCGGTCCGATAAGGACCTTGCCAGGGGATCATCAAAAATGCCCAAATCAACATAGCCGCTACTTACATCATCGATATAATCAAAAAACAAATACCTCATTCCGATTTCCAATCTGAGATCCCATCGATATGCCAATTTAATTTTTATTCCCAATCCAATAGGAATGGCGGGCTGTATCCTGGCATAAGGCTTATTGTTGTATAACCCTGTGTTTTGTCCTTCTGTTCCCAGGGGCTGTAGTGCAATCCACTCCCCGGCATTTTCAAATTCACGTCCCGAATACACATCATAATCCGGAACTCTTGCTTTTGGATTATGATGGAAGAAGGCGACTCCTGTAAAAATGTATGGTGTCCAACTTGACCTCCGAAGGTAAGTGTAAGGATTTTCAAGTAAATCAAAATGAAAAGTGAACGCGAGTTCGCTAATCCTGTTTCTAAAGTGGAGATTCCTGACGTATCTGTATTTGGCAGTTTCATTCTCAGGACCGGCAGATTCAAAGTCATCGCCTCGCAGAGTTCCCCAGGAAAAAGACATTTGCCACCAATAGATTGGACCATACTTTCTACCATATGATAGTGAAAATCCAGGTCTCGTAAATCCAATGTCTGTGCTGGTAAGATTGGAAGCCGGTGCCAGATCTCCAAAGTAGTTCATAGAATTAATGGAAGCACCTGCAAAGCTATAGCGCTTATATTTCGGAAATGTAAGATTTGGGCCCCTAAATCGGCTTAATCTGTTGCTATTGTTCTTAATGGATCGCCCCGTCATTTGGGCATTTGCAGATAACTGACTGAAAAGTAATAAGATAATTCCTACCCACATCCCAATTTTCACCTTCATTGTATCTTGAATAAATCATTTTTGCATAAATAATACAAAATTATTTATATGAAAAATTCAATTCAATCAATTTCTTACATCATAGCCCCAATTGAGCTTTTGCCTGAGCGTATCAAAAAATTGAATTCCCTCTATTCTGATTAGTGAGATCGTGAAATCTGCTTTGGTTATTTTTAGTTGGATATCCATATCCACAGTTTCATACCTGGAATCCAGTGAAATAAGAACCTTCCGCTTTCTTCCTTCAATTTTAAAGGAAAGTTCGTTATCGTCTGGTACAACCAAAGGTCTTACTGACAGATTATGACCACTTACCGGTGTTATAACAAAGTTGTTGGAATGGGCCAGAACAATCGGTCCTCCACAACTTAAGGAGTATCCGGTTGACCCTGTTGGAGTGGAGACAATTAATCCATCTGCCCAATAAGAATTAAGAAATTCATTATTGAGAAAAAGATGAACTACGATCATAGAGGAGGTGTCCCGCTTCAGGATAGTAAAATCGTTGAGGGCAAAGGTACGATTTGAAAAAATTTTTTCTTTTGAATGCAGGTTTAAAAGAGTTCTTTTATCAAGCTTGTAATCTTTTTTAAAAATCTTTTCAATTGCACTTCCTATGTTTTCTTTTGATACGGTAGCCAGGAATCCAAGCTTGCCGGTATTTATACCTAGAATTGGTGTGCCTTTTTTCCCAACATGGGTAACTGTTTCCAGAAGCGTTCCATCTCCTCCGATTGAAAAAATTGTATCTACCGATGGTGTTCCCCTGGCCGAGTCATATGTTTTATGCCGCATCAAATTAATGCCCGACTTTTTAACATGGGCCGCAAACTCCTCCGATAAAATCACCTCTGCTTTATTCTGTAACAAAGCGTCAAAAATCTGTTGAATAACTGGTTCGGTTTTCTCTATGAACCTTTTACCATGAATGGCAATTCTCATTTTTTAATTTGATTATTCCTGATTTCGGGATACTATATATCGAGGTACTTAAGAAGAATATCAAGTCTTTCTTTTTGATTGTCGGTGACATTACTTTCCTGGTAGCGAGCTATTATTTTATATCCAAATCGCTCTAAAGTGGCCACAATCCTTGACAAATCTATTTGGTTTATTTTCAGGGTAAGCCGCAGCATGGTCTTATCAAAATCATCATCTTTAATACTGCTGCTTAAGATTTTAGCATCTTCTGCTTCAATTAGCCGGCTAATTTCTGACAGGCTGTAATCTTTCATGCTTAGGGAAATTACCAAAATTCCGCCCGGAGCCTGAACCGCCGCAGTTTGTGCGAATGAAGCAATGGTGTCCTGAACAGTAATAACTCCGAAATAAGAGGAGTCCTCATCAAGTACGGTTACCAGCTGGACCTTATTTTCCGAAGCAATTTTAATTATATCGTAAAAATGAGTTCCCCTGTTTACCACACATTTTTCTCCAATCAATTCAAAATTTGAAACGGGGGTTTCAATGTTAGTGGTTTCAAGTATTATTTCTTCAGAAATGAAGCCTAAAAACTTCCCCTGGTCTACAACCGGCAGCTGGTTAGATCTCAGTTCTTCCATCCAAACAATTGCTTTATTGGCTGAATCAGATGGTTTCAGGGGTGGGATCATTTGATTTATGAGTTCTTCAGCAATCATCTCAGGCATATTACAAAAACTCTTTCAATATATCATTAAACTTTTCAGGATGTTCCATCATTGGAGCATGAGAACATTCGTCCAGAAACCTCAGTTTTGAATTTGGCAGTAAACGATGAAAGTCATGTGCTACCATGGGTGGCGTGATGGTATCATTCAAACCCCAAATCAGTAAAGTAGGAACTTTCAATTCCGGCAGCCTGGATGCCAAATTATTCCTTTGGGCAGATTTTGCAATGGAAACAATCCGCAAGCACTTAGGGATACTCTTGGTGGTTTCAAAAACTTCATCCACCAATTCTTTTGTGGCTGTTTTAGGATCATAAAATGTGTATTCTACTCTTTCTTTTATATAATCGTAGCTTCCTCTCTTAGGAAAAGAACCGCCCATACTGTTTTCAAACAATCCTGAGCTGCCGGTTAAAACCAGTTTTGTTACTTTGTCCTGATTTTCCAGGGCATACAGAAGCGCGACATGTCCACCCAGGGAATTTCCCATCAGGATCATTTTACCGAACTTCTTCCATTTCACGAACTCCTGAATAAAGCCAACTAATCCTTCCAAACCGGCTTCCCTCACCGGCATGTCATAAATTGGGAGCATGGGTATAACTACTTTGTAATTTGAAGAGAAGTGTTCCAGTACCCATTTCCAGTTGCTCAGGGCACCAAACAGCCCGTGCAAGAGCAGTATTACTTCGCCTTCACCTTCCTCAATGTAGGTAAACCCATTGTCAACTTTCAGATTGAACCCTTTTCCCATTCTTTGAATCAAAAATAAGTGATTTAAATAAGTATCATTTGACCTTGTGGTAAAATAGTGAATTGTGAACAGAGGACAAAATCAATTCATGAGGCAAAATATGCAATCAATTCTTCCAAAAATGGAAAAACTCCCGATAGCATATGAAACAGGTTTGGGGCAAGCCATGAAACATAGGGATAAAGTATTGAATCTTCGGTCCAGGTGAATGGCAGCTTCAGATCAATTATAGAAGCAATCCAAATCAAGGATGAAAGGATGAGGGTCCATTTTAGAATTCCGATTACTAATCCGGCAATGTCATCCAGGTTGCCAAGCAAGGTCATATCCAGAATTTTCTTAACCGCTCTACCGGCCAGATTTAAGAGAATAACGATAATTATGAAAATAAATAAGAAGCTGAGATAGGGTAGTATGTCACCCTTTATTTCAAGGTGCCTGGATAGAAATTCTTTACCAAAATCGATCAATTTTAAGCCACCAATGATACCCAGAATAAGTGCAAGGACTGAAATTATCTCCAGAATAAATCCCTTCCGGTACCCCTGGAAGGCTGCAAAAGTGAGGAAGGCCAGAATTATCCAATCTAGGCTGTTCAATTTATGATAACTTCTTCTTTACAATTTCAGAAATTATTCGGCCGTCCGCTTTGCCAGCCATTTGTTTAGTCGCAATGGCCATAACTTTGCCCATATCCTTCATTCCTTCCGCCGCGGTTTCCGAGATAATTTCAGAAACTTGTCTTTCAATTTCTTTTTCTGACATCTGCTCCGGCAAGAATTCCTCAATTACTTTTAATTCAAAAATCTCCTTTCCCGCGAGATCGTCTCTGGATTGCTGATTGTAAATCTCCGCGGAATCTTTTCTCTGCTTTGCTGCTTTAGTGAGTATTTGTGTCTCCACCTTCTCAGAAAGACCGCTTCTGTTTTCTTTTTCCGATTCTGCAAGGAGTATCAAAGACTTAATACCTCTTAAAGCCCGCAGTCGATCACTTTCTTTGGCAAGCATGGCCTTTTTAATTTCAGCATCAATTCTTTGTTTTAGGCTCATCGTAAAAAATTCTTCTGAATAAATTAATTTAGGCTAAAGTTAATCAATTGAGAATTTATGACGCGCCTGAGCGTAAATATTAATAAGATAGCCACATTACGTAATGCCCGTGGTGGAAACAATCCTGATCTTTTGCAAATTGCCCTTGATTGTGAAAGATTCGGTGCCCAGGGAATTACCGTGCATCCTCGTCCTGATGAGAGACACATTAAATATAAGGATGTGATGGATTTAAAAGATATTGTTAAAACAGAATTCAATATTGAAGGATATCCTGATGAAAGATATCTTCAAATTATTGAGACCGTAAGGCCTGCCCAGGCTACGTTGGTTCCCGACCCTCCGGATGTTTTGACTTCCAATGCCGGGTGGGATACTATCAAAGAGAAGGATTTTTTATTCAGTACAATCAGGAAATTGAAAGGCTTCGGAGTCAGGGTTTCCATTTTTATTGAGCCGGATTTGCAAATGATAGAAGCAGCTGCGAAAGCCGGAACCGACAGAATTGAGCTGTATACTGAAGCTTATGCCAAAGGGTATTCGTCAGATCGTGCCGAAGCTATTGCTCCCTATATTAAGGCTGCTGAACTGGCCAACGAACTTGGACTTGGTATAAATGCCGGGCATGATTTGGACCTGGATAACCTGAAATTTTTGAAAACTTCCATCCCTTTTATTGATGAAGTCTCCATCGGGCATGCCCTTATTTGTGATGCACTTTATTTAGGGCTCGATAATGCCATAAAGTTATATCTTAAGGAGTTACAATGAATCAGCCTTCATTATTTTACCGGGAGCAGGGAACAGGAGACCCTATTATTATTTTGCATGGAATATTAGGTTCTTCCGATAATTGGATGACCGTAGCCAGGTCTCTGTCTTCAGATTACAAGGTCTTCACCCTGGATCAGCGTAATCACGGACAGTCTTTTCATTCTGATAAATTTGACTACCCCTCAATGGTTAATGACTTAAAAAAATTTATTGCGGAGCATGAAATTGTAAACCCCTTCATTATTGGTCATTCTATGGGTGGTAAAGTCGCAATGAATTTTGCCATTTCATTCCCGGAACTTTTAAAAGAACTTGTTATCGTGGATATATCACCTCGTTCTTATCCTATCCATCATGATAATATCCTTGAGGGATTATCTTCTATTGAATTGGACAAATTGCAATCTCGCAATGATGCTGATACACAATTATCAAAATATGTGAGTGATTCCACAACAAGGAATTTTCTTTTGAAAAATCTGAGCAGAGATGAAACTGGAAATTTCACATGGAAAATAAATTTGCCGGTTATAAGAATGAAAATGGAATGGGTCGGAATCGGACTTCCCGGAAATGATAAATTTGAAAAAAAGACTTTGTTCATTAAAGGTGAAAAATCAAACTACATTAACGAACAGGATTATGATTTAATTAAAGCAAGATTCCCAAATTCTGAAATTAAAGTAATAAAAGATGCCGGGCACTGGGTACACGCGGAACAACCCGAGTTATTTATTACCCTCTTAAATGACTTCTTGAAGTCTTAGCGAAACCGGCTTATTACGTAAAGGATTATTGTAAGAATGATACTGATAATTATGCCGGTGGTGACGGGG
>DASWHX010000110.1:0-7169 GCA_036397995.1 Cyclobacteriaceae bacterium | reverse complement strand
TTTGAACATGGGGATTGTCCACCAGCAGGTACCGTTGAATACTCCGTTCTCACTTGATTCCACCTCTATCACTTCCAACTCCCAGCCCCCCACGTTGGTGAATCGCATGCCGGGGTAAACTTGCTGAAGGGGCGGCGACCCCGTCAGGGTTTCCATTATGGTGGGTTTCCCGCATTCAAAGTCGGTTACTTCCTGTTCAACATAAAGCGTTGTTACTTCAAACTCCGGCGTATAAAGCCCGGTGATGCTTCCGCACATCCCCGCCACCGAAACAGCGATGGTTTCCCCGGGTACTAAATCTTTGATGATAAAGAAATCCAGGTTGGTAGTTTCTGTCCACACCGTGGCACCGGGTTTCGCGCTGTGCCAGCGTATCTTAAACTGGGTCTGCCCAAATTGCGGCTCCCAGGTGATTTTTACGAAAGTGGAAAACGGCGTAACGGTCACATTCAGCATTTCCTCGCAGGCATCGCCCCACCGGAAGGCGCGTACCTCACTGTAGCCATCGTTTTTGTAGCGGTCATAACCTTCGGTGTTGGCGGCCTTCACCCGCCAGGCATACTGACGGCCCGGTACCAGCATCGGATCGCTCAGGGTATAGAAATAAGCGGTGTTGTAGGTGGTGGTTTCAAAATACGGCTGGGTAGATGCCGCTGTGTTGTAGGGATTGCTGCCCTCAGGTAATATCTCAAAGAGTTGCAGGGTGTATTCGGTTAGTCCCAAGTTGGGGGATTGCTGCCGGGGACTCCAGCTGAACTGGATGTTCTGCGGGTCCCGGGCTATCAGTTTCTCTTCTTTCATGGGGTAGTTCAAAAACGGGGGATCGGCCAGGATGATCCAGGCCTGGGCCATGGCTGAATTACTCACTACCGAGGAGCGGTAGTAGTCCAGCACCTGGATGGTGAACCGGTAGAAGCCTTCCGGCAGCATGCCCAGTCGCTGGTAATCTCTTTTGCTGATGCCCAGTAAGTCCAGGTTCTCCAAACTGAAATAGGGCTGCAGATCTTCGGCGGTTAATATATAAGGTGTGCCGCCACTGAGTGGAATGGGCTGGGGCAAAAAGGTGGATTTGGTTTTTATCGTGATGCCCACTCCCTCCACTATCAGCCTGAGCTTCACCGGGTACTGGTTTTTGGTTAAATCAGTTAGCAGTAGTTGTACCTGCAGCAGATTACTGCCCGGCATTCCATATTCATAAAGAGCCAGGGAATAGGGCGGATTCAGGAAGGCCGATACCTGCACGGGGGTTTGTTGTGCCATTAGAGCCAATGGAGCCACAAACACATAATAAAATATTAGAAAAAGCCTATTTATCACAAAATAATTAAGAAATACTTTGATAAATATTAAAATAAATCTAAATAGTGCAATCAAAAAGATGAAATATTTATTGAATTAGACGTTAAGAACTATAAACCTGGAATTTACTGTCTCATGGTTGTCGGTAAGGACTTTATTACAACAAGAAAAATTGTCAAGATTCAATAAGTGAAAGCAATATTTGGATTTCTTGCATTGATCTCTGCCATGTTTATAGGCTGTGAAGATGACCGTTTCACCCCATACATAGCTAACATTGATGACTGTCATTTTTCATTAGATCTCGATTCTGTTGAAACGGTCAATAGATTGATTGGCACCTGGAAATGGGTTTATGAGGATCAGCTTACTCTTAATGGTTATGTAGGCACAACTACTTCTCACCTTGGTTTATCAATTCAAATAAAATCAAATGGGGAGTTAGTGATCTATAATAATGAGGTGGTTGAAGTTACCACGTGGACCATTAAACCAGAAGCGGGCGGTTCTGCCTGGATATTGAACACCCACCCATTCCATGGTTACACCTACGGTCCTCTTCGTTTTTGTGATGATTATTTCGCCGTACGTAATAGCCTTACGGATGCCTCTGACGATTACTATCAAAAAGTTGACGAAACTGCTGGCTGATTTGTCATGATTGAATTTACAAACTGCACATTACCAAGTCCCTTTCATGAACTCGAATCCCAAATTTGAAAATCTCGATAATCAAGATTTCTTACCATACGGTCAGTTCTCCAATCCAGTATTTAATTTTTTGCAATGTATCAAACTGAAAGAGGCTGCAGATCCCATCCTCCATATAAATTGATGTCCAGGTGTTGCTTGTGGCCTTTATTTTATGATTTCAAAAAACCTTTCCGTTTCATATCCTTCCCAAACTAAGTTTTCATTCAACCAAACTTTTGTACATATTTCAGAATTGCTTTTCCTTTCTATGCTGCATTTTATTGTATCTGTATCCGTACTATTCCATTCTATAAGAGTTAATGGAAATTCTTCAGTTTTATCTATATTCGGTAGAATTCCTATCCTATACCCTTCTTGATTTTGTGTAATACCAAAGCCTTTTGGATTATCCAAATTTGGGAAAAAAACCTCTTGTTTTTGTCCATTTTTCAGATAATGAAGCTTAATATCACTCTCTTTATAGGAGCTCGGATTCTCTGGATCTAATAAATCTTCTCCGATCGAACCTTTCACTGAAATCCCAATTCCTACATCCACAATAAACTGGTCATCCTCTGAAATACATGAAGAAAACAATACCATCGCCATTGAAATAATTAAATGTCTCATAGTCTTAAAATTCAAGGTTTGATGTTATAAACCATTCCAGTCTTGTAATTAAACGTATAATTGCTAGGGTTAAAATTGTTAAAACTGTACCATCCGTTATAATTATTAGTTGCATTATCTCCCCATCCCCAATTCATGTGAAATTTTAAAATAGAACCCCAGCAAGGGTCAATATAACTTAAGTATCCATCACAGACCCAAGCGTGGCCATCAGAGTATTGGCCAAAAATCCACCAGCCAGTGTTTCTACCACCTCGTAATATAACTGGTCGGTTATACCTCAATTCATTTTCTACGGTCTGATAATTATAGTCAGCATAAGATGCTGTACTGTATCCAAAGGTGTTTTTAAATGCAGATACGATTTTACTTTTCGTATCAGCACCGGATCCATCACAACTATAACTCATATTTACAGCATTTCCTATATCACTCATTAGTCCTGCTGTTGTAGCTGTACCACTAGAATTGGGCATGTTTGACCATGAGTAACTTGCTGGGTATTGGTGATATCTCATCACTTGTGCCATTGCTGTTGCTACGCAACCCGTCCAAGCATGACCACATTCGCCACATGACATTGATGGAGTTTGTGAGTTATAGCCACATCCCTGGCCCCAAGTTGTTTGAAGAAACGGCCCTTTTTGGATTGTGTATGGTGTGCAATCAGTATCTTCTTCAGGCTTTATTAAGTAGGTTACTACGTCAGTTTCTGCACTTAGTAAAGTATTCCATAAAATTTCCGCTTCAGGTTCTATCTTATCATTTTTGATTCTTATAGCTTCAATGTTCTCTTTTAAAGAATACAACCAGCCAACCAGACCTGAAGGAAAATATTCAGTATCTAAATCAAACCGATTGGTTTCTGAAAAAGCTAAAACTGGCTCCAATCTCTTGTCTCCAGCCAAAATTACGAAACCTCCTTCCTTGTAGTTGATTATGTAGTATGCAGCAATATTATTTTCATCGGGAACCTCAAGAATGGATTCAACCTCTTTCTTTGACTTCCTAACTGACTTTAGATCCTCTTTTGGTGATTTGCCGTCAAAATTGCCAAATAGTAAATGTCCAGCAATGCGTTCGGCAGACTCTATGGTTATCAATTTTTCGTCCTAATAATCAATTTTTAGTGCTTCTTCATTATCACATGAAAATAATAGTATTCCTATCAGGAACACGAATAACCATTTAATCTGATTTGATTTGTTCATAGTCTTTGGGATTTAGTTAAAACTTTTTAATGGTCTAATTATAAAAATCACTCGCAACGACATGCTATGGGGAGGACCCCGTAGCATTCCTTGCCCGGCTCAGGTTTAGCTAAATCTTACGGGTTAGATTTTATTGGTTTTGAAGGTAGGAAGCTTATTTTTAAAATACAAATTACTATTTGATAATTTATATGTAATTTGCTAATAGCTGTACATATCTCTGATTTTTCACTGGAAAAGACTATAAGTTACGGACACGAAAATTCGATCTAAAGGGAAAAATCAGAACCCTGAAATGAAATTCAGGGGTGACTTAGGAGTCCACAATTCAGGGTTTGTGATTTTTAAAGTATTTTCATGAATCAAAATTGATTCAGTGAACAAATTCAGTAATAGATCTTCTGAAATTGAAATAATGGACGATCTGGATTGTTCCGGCGAGGTTGTCCACAGGACGCTGCATGAAATAGAATTCATCAATAAATGGCTGGGTGGAAATACGATAACCCTCCATGAGGTTAAGTCTCTGTTGCTGAAAAACAAATCACCGAATGAAATCCGGGTTGCCGATCTGGGGTGCGGCGGCGGTGGAATGTTAAAAGAAATAAGTGAATTATGCGCCAGGTTGGGAGTTCGTGCAAGGTTGACAGGCATTGATGCTAACCCAAATATTATTAACTATGCAAAATCAGGTAACGCGGATAGACCTCAAATTGAATTTCTGTGCCTGGATATTTTTTCGGAGGAATTTCGATTGATGCAATTCGATATAATCTTGTGTACGCTGGTTGCTCATCATTTTTCCAACAAGCAACTTTCAGAATTGTTTAAAAATTTGAAAAACCAGGCAACTCTTGGGGTCGTGATCAACGACCTGGAACGAAACCCGTTAGCATTTTATTCAATCAGGTTTCTGACTTCGGTTTTTTCCAAGTCTGCAATGGTGAAATTTGATGCACCATTGTCGGTACTGCGGGGTTTCAAAAAAACAGAATTACAATCCATATTACAGAAAGCTGAAATTGATACGTATAACCTCTCCTGGCAATGGGCATTCCGGTGGAAATTGGTTTTCTAATCTTCAATCCAGGTAATTCTTTCCGCAACAGGTTTCCGGCTTTTTTCTTCGACCGGGCCATCATAAGTGCCGATGTAAAAATACCCTATTAGTTTATCCGCTACTTCAAGACCTAAAAAGTTTTTGGTTTGTGGATCATAAGTTCCGCCTCCTGTGCTTATATACCCGCCCAAACCATAAAAAGAGAGTGACAGGTAAATGTTTTCGATGGCACAACCTGTGGCAATAATTTCTTCAATTTCAGGAATGAGATTGGGATCACTTCTTTTCATAGAGACCGCGATTACGCATGCTGCTTTCAATGGAGTTATCTTTAGTTTTTCAAATTTAACTTCATCATAATCTCCTCTTTTTGTTGAATTCTCCCAATAAAGAGTTGCCTGAAAATTGGCCAATCTCTGAAGACCCTTCCCCATGAAAACATGAAAACGCCAGGGTTGAGTTCGTTTATGGTTTGGCGCCCAATTGGCATTCTCCAGAATTTCCATAATTGTTTCTTTGGACACATCTCCCCCTGCATATTGTTTGGGATATACCGATCTTCTGTTTCTTATGATCGTATTTATTTCCTTTTCATTCATAGTTTATGCTAAATTGGAATTTGGTTCAACAAAGTTAACTTAAGTTATGAAGAGCTCATTCCTTTCACTATTGTTATTGTTTGTTTCGGGATATCTGATAGCCCAGCACAATCTGGAAACTGTTTTTGAAAAATCAAATGGATTAAGAACTCCTACTTACCTTGAGGGAATTGAATATTTTAAAAGGCTGGCAGGCTCATCAGATTTTTTAAATATAAGGGAAATTGGAATAACTGATTCGGGACAACCACTGCACCTGGTTGTCTTTTCGCATTCGAAAGAATTTGAATTTGATAAACTCCGTGCCCGGAATAAATATTTTATGCTGGTAAATAATGCTATTCATGCGGGAGAACCGGATGGAGTTGATGCTTCGATGCTTTTCCTGCGAGAGCTTACAACAAATGCATCCCTCAGAAACGAATTACAAAATGTTGTAATTGCTGTAATTCCCTTTTATAATATCGGCGGTGTGCTAAACCGTAATTCTACGACTCGAATTAATCAATTGGGTCCCGAATCCTATGGCTTTCGGGGCAATGCGCAGAATCTTGATCTGAACCGTGACTTCATGAAGATGGATTCACGAAATGCCCGTTCATTTGCGGAAATATTCCATCTTATAAAACCCGATTTATTTGTTGACAATCATGTGTCGGATGGGGCAGATTTTCAACATGTAGTAACGCTAATTGCAACTCAGCATAACAAATTAGGAGGAGAGATGGGAGTTTATCTTCATGAAACCCTGGTTCCCGGGTTATATAAGGAAATGGCAGAAAGAAAATATGACTTGGTTCCCTATGTAAATATTTTCAACGCAAATCCTGACCGGGGCTTTTCGGAATTTAAAGATGGCCCGCGGTATTCAAGCGGGTACGCGGCGCTTTTTCAATGCTTCAGCTTTATTATTGAAACTCACAGTCTCAAGCCATTCAAAGATCGTGTTCTGGCCACTTACGAATTAAACAAAGCGATGGCTCAATATGTGGCAAAAAATGGTAAAACTATGCGTGAGCTAAGGCTCCTGGATCAAAAGAAGTTTCGTAGTTCTACTCAATATTTCCTTGATTGGCAGTTAAACAGAAGTGTTTCGACCAAATTATTCTTTAAAGGCTATGAATCCGCAATGGTGAAAAGCAAAATAACCGGTAACGAAAGATTGCAATTTGACCGCGGTAAACCTTATGAGAAAGAGATTGATTTTTACGATACTTACAATCCATCCGGAACGGTTGAAGTACCCGGTTTCTATGTTATTCCCCAGGGATGGACGAAAGTTGTTGAGCGACTGCAATGGAACCAGATTCGAATGCGAAGAGTGCAAAGTGATTCCTCATTTGAAGCAACCGTTTACCTGATAACAAATTATGAACATGCACGCAATCCCTATGAAGGACATTATCCCAACAACTCCGCGGAATTAAATGAAGTTACAGAGGATATTACCGTTCGCGGCGGGGATTATATTGTGCCAACTGACCAGCCTGGGCTCAGGTATATCATGGAGGTTCTGGAACCGCAAGGTCCGGATTCTTTTTTTTCCTGGAACTTTTTTGATGCTATTCTTCAACAAAAAGAATATTTTTCCCCTTATATTTTTGAAGAACTTGCCCCGGGAATTCTGAATGAAAATCCTGATTTGAAGAACAATTTTGAGGAAAGAATTAAGGCTGA
>DASWHX010000109.1:0-15491 GCA_036397995.1 Cyclobacteriaceae bacterium | reverse complement strand
GACTTCAATCATTGGATAACCGAAATCTTCAACCACTTTTCCTTTGATTCTGTAAAATCCTTTTCCGCGGAAAGGGAATTTCCTCGCCGATCCGGGAAAATGAGTAGTATCGAAAACCTCTCCATCTTCATCATAGAAAGTCCCAAACTGCATGGGAAGGTTATTTTTGGTTGATGTATACTTAATTGTGATCAGATAGCCGATTATTTCCAACTTCTGATTTGTTTTTTTCTTTAGATCTTCAGCTTTGGCTTCTGCACGTGGTTTACTTTCAAGTAGATCAAAAGGGTGGTAAAGCGGAAAGCCCAATAACTCAAGCTCATCAAACGCATCTTCGAATGGAGCAGGCTCCAGTTGTGGAAGTTTGTATTGCATAGGCTCTGTTTCAAATAACTCATTACTGGCTTCGGCAAATTCATTTTTGTTTACTTTGCCAAAATATAAATGCGCTTCCCAAAGTAGTTCACGCTTGGTTTTTCCGGTAAAGCGAAATGCTCCTATCCGGATCAGGATGGACACTTGTTCAAGACCAATAGGAATGCGACGAATAAAATTATCAAGGCTTCGGAATTTCCCCTTTTTGTTTCTTTCCTCTTCAATCTGTCCGGCAACCTTAATTTCCAGACTCTTCAAATGGATAAATCCCATCCAAATACAAGTACCTGTGATGGAAGTAAGGTAACAACTGTTATTTACACAGGGTGCTTCGATGGTGGCACCGTTCATACGGGCTTCATGAAAATAAAATTCAGTTCTGTAAAACCCCCCAAAATTATTAATCACGCCAACCATAAATTCGAGGGGGTAGTGAGCTTTCAAAAATAAACTCTGATAACTCTCTACCGCATAGCTTGCCGAATGCCCTTTGGAAAATGAATACCCCGAAAAACTTTCAATCTCGTACCATACTCTCGCGGTGACCTCATCTGCATAGCCGCGCTCTTTGCAATTGCTGAAAAACTTTACTTCCACACGTTTAAATTCTTCTCTGGATCGGAATTTACCTGACATTCCCCGCCGTAAAATATCAGCTTCGGAAAGGGTTAACCCGCCGAAATGATGCGCTACTTTTATCACATCCTCCTGGTATACCATCACTCCATAAGTTTCTTTCATCAGCTCATCCATTTTCGGATGTATTGACTGATAATCATTTGGATGATGATGGCGGTAAATATACGCCCGCATCATTCCGGAACGGGCAACACCGGGTCGTATGATGGAACTGGCCGCAACAAGGGTTATGTAATCCTGACACTCCAGTTTCCCCAGCAGCTGCCGCATGGCAGGAGATTCTACGTAGAAACAACCCATAGTATGCCCCTTGCTTAACAGTTTTTTAATGTCAGCGTCTTTCTTGAAATCCTGAAACCGGTTGATATCAATATCAATGCCTTGGTTGGATTTTACAGTAGCTATAGTATCCTTGATGTGACCCAAACCACGCTGACTGAGAATATCAAGTTTGTATATGCCGATATCTTCTGCATTGTGCATTTCGAAATGACTGGTAGGATACCCTTTGGGTGGCAAGTCGGTGGCAGTATAAGCGTAAATCGGTTTTTCTGTGATGAGAACACCGCCTGCATGAATGGAAAGATTGTTGGGAATGGAGAGCATTCTTTCTCCATATTTAAAAATCATTTCTGTGATGTTGTCTTTGTGCCGGTAGGTGTCGGGGTAAGTGACCAAATTGTCTATCTCCGGTTTGGGTAAGCCAAAAACTTTTCCCAATTCACGGATTATAGAACGGTCTTTAAATGTAGTGTGTGTACCAAGCAATGCGGTGTGATCCTTATGATAGCGATTAAAGATGTAGGTTGTTACTTCATCACGGTCTTTCCAGGAAAAATCAATATCAAAATCAGGGGGTGAACTACGCTCAGGATTCAGAAATCGTTCAAAATAGAGATCCAGTTCCAAAGGATCGACCTGGGTCAGGCCCAGACAATAGGCGGTAATGCTGTTAGCTCCGCTGCCTCGCCCTACAAAAGCAAAATTTTTGTGCTTTGCAAAGCTGATGATGTCGTGCGCAATCAGAAAATACGATTCAAAACTGCGTCGAGAGATAATCTCCAGCTCATGATAAAGCCTGGCTTTTGGCTTAAATCCACTATTATACCTTTTTGATAACCCTTCCAAAGCAAGGGACTCAAGTAAAGAACGGTCTGACTCTTTACTTTCAGTAAAAGTCTTTTTGTTTTTATCTGTATAAAATTCAAGCGAGAAAGAACATTGATTCAGAATTTCGCTGCTGCGCCGCACCAGTTCCGGATACCTGGCATAACGAAGCAGCAGTTCTGACTCATTGATCATGATTTCGTCTGGTCTTCCCTGCAATTCCGGGGATAGTTTGCTTAAGACCACATTCTGATCGACTGCCCTTAGCAGCCGGTGCGTGTTATAACCGGCTTTATTTTTAACGGTAACGGGATACAAGGCCACCAGCTTATGAAGCATTTTTTCCAAAGAAGAGCTAACCATTTTATTAATTTCATGAGGCTGAATGCCAATGAATTCATTTTCTCTTAAAAATTCCGGTGCATTTTTCCAGGGGAAAATAATAAACGCGTTGCTGAACTCCGGTGCATGATGGGGCAGGGGCTTTTCTGTATTATTATGATAGGAAAGAAAGCGGTTTATTTCTTCAAACCCGGCATTATCATAAGGAATGGCTATATAAATGAGTTGATTATCTCTTCTGAATTCGATGCCAGGTATAATTTCCAGATTATAAATTTTTCTTTTCTCATTACAAATACGTAACATCTCAATGTATCCGCAAGTATTATTGATATCTGTGAGGGCAAGTTTTTTTATTCCGCAGCGCTGAGCTTCTTCGAACAAATCTTCCGGAGAAAGAGTTCCATATTTGAAACTAAACCAGGAATGGCAATTCAGATACAAACGACTTACGACTTACAACTTATAACTTACAACTTACGACTTACGACTTACAACTTACGACTTACGACTTACAACTTACAACTTACAACTTACGACTTACGACTCACAACTTACGACTTACAACTTTTTTCATCCTTTAAATAAATTCGAATCCAGCCGAATCCTGTGATTCACATTCTGTGTGGCGGCACGGAAAATAGTATCGGGCCCGTATTTTAATTTAAGCCTGTCCATAGCCTGGTACAAACGGATTTCTTCTTCCGTATCATCAAACAGGTTAATCTGGTAATTACCATACACGAGGTTACTGAGCCGCACACCCACCAGTCGAATCAACAGGCGTCTGCTGTATAACTGATCAAATAACTCCATGGCAACACGAATCAAGGCCTGGTCTGAAGAAGTAAAAGGGAGATGACGTTGCTTCGAAACCGTATCAAAATTTGAATATCGTATTTTTACGGCTATACAGGCGGTTAGCTTTTTTTCTTCACGCAGTTTATAGGCCAGTTTTTCCACCATCGCCATAATAATGGTTTTTAATTTTTTTACATCGATGGTATCGGATTCAAAAGTACATTCCGTGGAAATAGATTTACGATCGCTATAAGCAACAACAGGGGCATCATCCATAGCATTAGCTTTTTTCCATAAGCTGATACCAATTTTGCCGAAGGTGCTTTGTAAAATTTTTAACGGCATTTCACGCAAAGTACGTACGGTTCGGATTCCCATGTGCGTTAAAAATTGGGTGGTCTTATCACCAATCATGGGAATTTTCTGGATAGCGAGCGGCGCCAGAAATTCCCGCTCCAGGCCTTTTTGAATATGGCTTTGTCCGTTGGGTTTGCACTCATTAGTGGCCACCTTAGATACCAGTTTGTTTACCGAAAGCCCCATGGAAATGGGCAGTCCGGTTTCACGGATTATTTTTTGCCGCAGCTCGGTCCCCCACTGATACGAGTTATAAAAAGTATCCATTCCGGTGATGTCAATATAGAATTCGTCAATAGACGCTTTCTCAAAAAGGGGGGACTCTTCGCGGATAATTTCGGTGATGATAGAAGAATATTTGCTGTACGCTTCCAGATCGCCTGAAATGATAAGTACATCCGGACACAGCTGTTTAGCCAGCCCAATGGGCATGGCGGAATGAATGCCAAATGCGCGGGCTTCGTAACTGCAAGAAGCTACGACCCCGCGCCGGCTATGGCCGCCAATTACTAAAGGTTTACCATTTAACTCACTATTCCTAAGCCGCTCCACCGACACGAAGAATGTGTCCAAATCCATGTGGATTATAGCGCGATCGGGGTGAGAAAAAAGCATCTACTAAAATAATTAGTATAAATTTTGTTTTATTCAACAATAATACTAATTTTATGAGCATACATACTAATATAAGTGGTAAATTTTTAAAGATGAATATGATATCCGTTAACGCTGATGATAATTTCCGATTGAAATTGTGCAGCAAAAAACTTCACTCAGGGCGCCACCAGGTAAAATTTGAGGTAAAAAATGCCGCGCAAAAGCGATGGTATGGCTATCTGCTGGCAGAACCGGAGGCAACATTCAATGATGTCCTGAGCAAGATTCAGCAAAAGATCAATGCTATCCAGGAAAGGGATGAATATTATCATGGTCATTTATATTCCATGGCAGTGCGAAGGAACAGGGAAGATGATATCATGATCTTTGAAAAGTAAATTATACCTTAGATAAAAATCAAACTTATGTCGCTAATCAGTGAGAATATTAAATTTCTTCGCAAGAAAAATGGAATGACACAGGATGATTTGGCCTCGGAACTGGGAATCAAAAGATCGTTAATTGGAGCGTATGAAGAAGGAAGAGCTGATCCCCGGATCGAAAATCTCACTAAAATTGCCAACGCCTTTAGAATTGCAATTGATAGCTTAATAACATCGGACCTGACTGTTACTGATGAAAAATTTACTTACAGGAAAACTGATAAGGCACCGCTGCGGATCTTATCCATAACCTTAGACAAAGAAAATAAGGAAAATATTCATCTCGTTCCTCAAAAAGCTGCAGCCGGCTATCTAAATGGATATGCAGATCCGGAATACATTAGTGAACTTCCGCGGTTTCAGCTTCCCATGCTTCCTCAAAATGCTTCCTATCGTGCCTTTGAGATTTCAGGAGATTCAATGCTCCCCCTTGAATCGGGAACAGTAGTAGTTGGTCAGTATGTGGAAACCCTGGATTCTATAAAAGATGGAAAAACTTATGTTCTTGTGACGGGTAAGGAAGGAGTGGTTTTCAAACGTATATTTAATTATGTGAAAGATAAAGGAAAACTTTTTCTGGTTTCTGATAATAAAAGTTACTCCTCATATGATATTCCGGCCGAAGATGTGTTAGAGATCTGGGAAGCGAAGGCTTATATAAGTGTAAAATTTCCTGACCCAAATGACAATCAAAATGTTTCCATAGAATCACTGGCATCTATTGTTATGGAACTTAAAGATGAGGTAGCTAAGCTAAAATCGAAATAACTGCCCTCCGGTTTATTTTGGAGATGGCTGCTTCAGGAAATTTCTCTATATATCGAATCTCTTTTGGGCATTCGTACTTATCCAGATCCTCTTTAATGGTTTTCATTAGTTCAGAAATTATATGATCAGAAATTGTGGTTCCTTCAAACACCAATATAATTTTTTCACCCAATGATTCATCATGGACGGAACTGATAATAAACCGGTTCCGGATTCCAAAAGCATAAATTTTACCCGCAATTTTTCGCTCCAATTCCTCAGGACTTATTTTTATACCTCCGGTGTTTATTATAAAATCACTCCTTCCAACCCATTCAAAATGTCTTTCATCCCTGATTTGAATAATATCATGGGTTGAAAGAGGCTGATTAACGGTTAAATCTCCTTCCACTATCATGCACCCGTGCGAATCTTGCCTCACAATATGATTCCCTATAACTTCAAACGGATTAGTATCTGAACCGGATAATTTTCGCAATGCGAAATGTGTCACAGTTTCTGTCATTCCAAAAGTTTCATAAAATGGCAAGGCCATTCCTTTCAACTTTTCTATCATAGCATAATTGACTGTGGCACCACCTACCAAAACTGCTTTATAATTTCTGAAAATTTCTGAGACCTCTTTGCTTAATAATAGTTTCTCAAGCTGCAGCGGAACGATGGCAGCAAAATTGCAATCTCTGAATATAGGTGAGAAGGAGGTAAGATCAGAAGTAGGATCAATGGCATATAAATCCATTCCTGCCACCAATGACCGGATGATCATCATCGCTCCTGCAATTCGGGTTGGATCAAGAACCAACAGGGCATTATCATCTTTATTTAGATTGAAGTAGCTGATGGTCAACTTCGCGGATTTTTGAATTTTTTCTCTCGAATGACTGATTTCTTTGAACTCCCCTGTTGAACCTGAAGTTTGAAATGAAAATTCTTTACCGCCTGACAACCATTTGGTGGCAAGTTCAGTGACATTCCTGCTAAATTCACTCAGTCTTACTAAATCTTCTCTTTCTCCCGTTTTGGATAGATCGTACTTCTTACCTCTATAGAAAATTTTATTCAAATCAGATTAGGGAAATTTTGGAAATTTATCGAAGTCGGGCTTTCGTTTTTCCAGGAAGGCATTTTTGCCCTCCTTCGCTTCGTCAGACATGTAGTACAAGAGAGTGGCATTACCGGCAAGTTCCTGAATACCTGCCTGGCCGTCAAGTTCCGCGTTGAAGGCGCTTTTTAACATTCTTATTGCAATAGGACTTTTCTCCATAATTTTTTCAGCCCATTCCACATAAGTTTCTTCAAGCCTATTCAGGGGGACAACCTTATTTACAAGACCCATTTTGTCTGCCTCAACCGCATCATATTGGTCGCATAAATACCACATTTCCCGGGCCTTTTTTTGACCTACAATCCTGGCCAGGTAGGAAGAACCAAATCCGCCATCAAAACTTCCAACTTTGGGACCCGTTTGTCCAAATTTTGCATTATCAGCAGCAATAGTGAGGTCGCAAACAACATGAAGCACATGTCCACCGCCGATTGCCCAACCTGCTACCGCGGCAATTACTGCTTTAGGAATTGAACGGATAAGCTTTTGCAAGTCAAGAACATTAAGTCTCGGCACCTGATCACCGCCAACATAGCCACCATGTCCACGAACGCTTTGGTCACCACCGCTACAGAATGACTGGCCGCCTTCACCGGTAAGGATCACAACTTTCAGGTCGGGGCTTTCCCGGCAAATGGTTATGGCATCGATCATTTCATTTACTGTGAGCGGAGTAAAAGCATTGTGAACGTCCGGACGGTTTATACTTATTCTGGCAATACCATTATAGGATTGAAAAAGTATTTCCTTGTACGGCTTAATTGGCTTCCAATCGTATTTCATCTCCATTGTTATAATTCCTCAGTTTCTTCTTTGAATTTTCTAAATATTTCCTGGTTGGTGACTCCCTTGGTTTCTATTTCAAGAAGCTTCGGCTTACCATCAAAATTAAAAAACTCTTTCCAAACCATTGCTAATTGTTCCGCTGAACCGGCATAGTGGTAGTCAATGTTAAATTCTTTAGCAACTGATTCAGCCTTTAAAACTTGTTTTGTTTCAAAAAACTCCTCCAGTTCAGGTTGGTCATCGGGTCCTGTTATTAATCTGAAAATACCTCCACCATGATTGTTGAGAACCACAATTCGCAGCAAAGGATAGGGGTAATTATGCCAAAAAGCATTTCTATCATAGAGAAAAGCCATGTCTCCGGTAATAAGAACAACAGGTTTTTGTGAGGTAATGGCAAAACCCATTGTTGTACTGGTGCAGCCATCTATACCGGATGTTCCGCGGTTGCAATAAACATCTATTCTCTGGAAATGCTGTAATCCTGAAAAATTTGCCCACCGGACAGGCATACTGTTTGCCAAATGCAGGATTGAATTTTGTGGCAAGGATCCAAGAATTTCTTTTGTCGCCTCCCATTCACCAAACTTTTTCTGCGGAAAAAACGATTTCAAAAACTTTTTAGCATTATGTTCTTCTAAATGCCATAACTCTTGAAAATTGCTTTGTTTTTGCTTTATAAAATCGTCTCTACCGGATAGAAGTTCCATTTCTTTCAGGAACAAAACAGGATCGACAATAATTATTTCTGTGATTGAATTAAATGGATCCTTAATGGTTTGTCCCCATTGCACTTGCCAATGGTTTTTGATTTGGGAAGTTCTGAGAAATAGTTTTAGATTTTTAGAAATCACGGATTTTCCAATAGTTATCAGCAAATCCGGAGTCAGGCTACTTTGTTTTTCCTTATTGCCTGAGAGAAAGATGTCAGAATACCTGATTGAATTTTCTATATGATGAATATTTGAGAGAACATCTCCTACCAATGGTATTTTGTGCTTGGCAGCAACAAACTGAAGGACCGACAAGAGATTTTCAGAATGATCATTCTGACCAACTAAAATCAATTTTTTTGCTGAACTCTTCCACAGCGATGATAAATGTTCAAGTTTCGATGTGCTTATAGAGCACTCTGGATTCTCTGAATCAATGATTTTAAGACCTTTTGAATATTCAATTTTTTCATTCTTGTCCGGATAAAATGGCTCCCTGAAGGGAAAATTGAAATGAACCGGACCATTTGGCAGTGCTCCGGCAAAATTTAAACCTTCTGAAATTTGCCGGTATAACAAGGTTTCAGATTCCTTATTCAACACATCAACGGGCAGTGTGTAACTGCGTTTTACATGTATACCATACAACCCTTGTTGATAAATAGTTTGTCCATCCCATTGATCGATCCATTCCGGAGGCCGGTCTGCGGTCATAATAATAAGCGGAGCTTCCTGGAGATATGCTTCGGCAATTGCTGGAAATAGATTGATTGCCGCACTGCCTGAAGTACAAACCACACCCACGGGCTGTTTTAGGTTTTGTGAAATGCCAAGTGCTATAAATCCTGCCGATCTTTCGTCAGGAATTACATGCACTTCTATTTCCGGATGTCTGGCAAAAGCAAGCGTAAGTGGTGCGTTTCTGGATCCGGGTGATATAACTACATGCGTGATGTTTTTGCGGTAAAATATTTCAGCTATGTTACTGATTGGCTGTAAATGCATAGGATTTGATATTATGACATTACGTCCAGCAGCGTTTTGCATTTCAATTCAGTTTCTTCCCATTCTGATTCAGCATTAGAGTAGCTGGTAACGCCGGCACCGGCAAAAATTATGGAATGGTTTTCTATAAGGCGTGCACATCTGATATTTACAAAAATGTTTGTCTCATCTTCAACATTTATCGGGCCCAGGTATCCGCTGAAATATGTGCGATCGAAGTTTTCTATTTTCTCCAGAAAATCAGCAGCCGCATCTTTTGGCATTCCGCAAACGGCGCTGGTGGGGTGGAGTAGTCTTAACATTGTAGATCCCAGGTTCGGAAAGTTTGTGCTCTTCATATCAACAATGAAATTGGTTTTTAGGTGTACCAGGTTTCCTGCTTTTATTGTCATTGGACCTTCCTCATCAAACTCTCTAAGACGAATTGTCTTGAAGCAGTTAATTATATACCGGCTAACCATAGCCTGTTCTTCAATTTCTTTTTGAGTCCAGGTAACATTATGCAACATCACTGACTGATCGAAAGCCTTGGTACCGGCTAGTGAAGCGGTTCTAAATATCTTATTCTTATCCACACTTAATAATAATTCAGGCGTTGCACCAATCCAGCATCCTGCCTGAGGTGTGCAGGTAATGGAAACAAAAGCGTTGGGATACCTGCAGGATAAATCATTGAAAATTTCAATTGGATTTCCCCTCCATTCCTTAACCAAAATTCTAGCCGGTACAACTTTCTTGAATTCACCGTTCATAATTCTACTTACTCCTTCATTAACCCAGCTTTTGTATTTTGATTTACTAGTAGATTTACTATTAAACTTATTTTTAATCCGGATATCAGACTTATATTGCAAGGCTTCTTCAAGCCAGGTCAGATTATCTTCAGTAAGGGCTAATGAATTTAATTTTATAGACGAATCACTAAATGCAATTTGCAGCTCTCCCTGGATGTAAATCTTTTTATCATTTTCAAGAAAGGGAGCAAATACAAATCCGGCTGGTAAATCTTCTAACTCTTCGATTTCAAATTCCCTATTTTGCTTGAAGTCAATAAATAATTGTGAAGAATTCTGATTGGGCATTCGCCAAATGGCAATAGAAAAATTATCCGATATGGACTTACCAAGCAATCGGTGCAAAAGTTCCTTCTTATCAAGGGAAGATAAGGTAGAACTGATGAAGGTAGCCTTTTCTTTTTCGGTCATACTATTTTCTTTTCTCTATTACTGCAAGAGTAATTCTGCAAATGCTTACCAGTTGTTCTTTTTCATTAGTAATTCTTATTTGCCAAACCTGTGTCTTGCTTCCGATATGAATCGGGGTGGTTTTTCCAAAAACGTAGCCGCTTTTAATGGCTTTAATATGATTTCCATTTATTTCTAATCCTACACAATAATGAGTTTCCGTATTCAGGATAAAGGTAGCGGCAACACTCCCCAGGGTTTCTGCCAAAGCAATAGAGGCTCCACCATGGAGCAACCCCAATGGTTGAATAGTTCGGTTGTCAACCGGCATCCTGGCAATCATATAATCATCACCGATTTCTGTGAATTCAATTCCCAAATTGTCAACCATAGTATTTTTACAGAAGTTATTAAGGAAATCAACTGTAAGCTCTTCTTTAAACATTCTGGTGGAAATGGGTTAATTTTGGCTGGACAAAAATAACTGAAAATTGAGTATCAAAAAAATATACCTGGTGAGGCATGGAGAGACTGAACAGAACAGGCAGGGTATTGTCCAGGGGAGTGGGATTGACTCTTCTCTAAATGAGACAGGATATAATCAGGCGCGGTTATTTTTTGAGAAATACAAAGATTTCTCCTTCGATAAAGTATATACTTCTGCCTTGCAAAGAAGTGTTCAGTCCATGGAATTGTTCATAGATTCCGGAGTGCCTCATGAAAAATTGGCCGGCCTGAATGAGATACATTGGGGAGAAAGTGAAGGGAAGAAATTCGGAGGTAAAAATGATAAATATTACCGGGAACTTGTTGGTAAATGGAAATCCGGGATGTTGGATTATCCTTTGCCTGGGGGTGAAAGCCCAAGTGATTTGAAATTCAGGCTGTCGAAGGCCTTGTTATATATAATGTCCAAAAATGATGAGCGACAGGTTTTAATCTGTATGCATGGAAGAGCTATTCGGGCTTTACTTTGTATAATGCTAAACTATCCACTCAGCAGGATGGAGATTTTTGAACATACAAACTTCTCTCTCTACCAATTGCTATTCTCTGGCAGCATGTTTAGAATTGAAACGTATAATGAAACCTTAAAAAGTAACAAGCGAATCTGAAGTTCGCGGGGTAATAACAAGTTTTACTTTCTTCTTCTGACCGGTTTCTTTTCATCTTCACCGGCAATACCTTCCACATCAGCAAGTATTCTTCCGCAGTGTTCACAGACAATTATTTTTTTCCTCTCTTTGATGTCCGCCTGGCGCTGAGGTGGCACTACGTTAAAGCAGCCCCCACAAGCTCCTCTTTTCACACTAACCACGCCGAGACCGTTTCTGGCATTAGCCACGATCTTCTTGTACGAAAGCAACAGACGTTCTTCTACTGATTTCTCTGCTTTTTCTTTTTCCTTTAATAATTTCTTTTCTTCTTCTTCACTTTCAGAAGTGAGAGAGGAAAGTTCATTTTTTTTGCTCTTAAGGTCTTTGTTTCGCTCATTCATTATTTCGGTCACCTCGGCAATGTCCACATTCTTTGCTTCAATTTTTGCGTGGGCTTCCTTAATCCTCTTTTCACTTATTTGGATCTCCAGCTCCTGCAGTTCCATCTCCTTGGTGATTGCGTCGTATTCCCGGTTATTTCGAACATTCATTTGTTGATCCTGATACTTTTTAATCAACTTCTGGCATTCCTTGATGGCCAATTTCTTATCTGAAATATCAGTTTCACGTTCTTTAATTTCCTGGTTTATCTTCTCCAATCTGGTTTCGTATCCTGCAATCTCATCCTCAAGATCGCGCACTTCGTCGGGGAGAGCCCCTCGGACTTTTATGATAGAATCTAATTTTGAGTCAATGTCCTGGAGATGGGTCAAGGCGTCCAGCTTCTTAGCAACATTATTTTCCATGAAGTATCCTTATAAGTAGTTTACCGGATTTGTGTTCGTTTTTGATAAATTGACTGCAAAATTAGAAAATTTTTTCCTTAATAACGTGCAAAGGAGATCTTTTGTAAAGACTTCACTTTCATAATGACCGATATCTACTATCAAAATTTCACCCTCTGCATCAAAAAACTCATGATACTTGATGTCAGCAGTAACAAAAACATCCGCTTTGACGGCTTTTGCCCTGGAAATCAAGAAACTGCCTGCCCCGCCACAGACAGCAATTCTCCGCACTTTTGACTTAATGAAAGCTGTATGCCGCAGAATTTTCAAGCCAAATTTCTTCTTTAACTGAAGTAAAAACGCCCCACTGCTTACTGGCACTGGCAAGTCTCCGATCATCCCTGATCCAGTATCCTCATTCCAGTTTTGGAGGTCATGAAGATAATAGGCCACTTCCTCATAGGGGTGAGCATACTGTAAAGCACTAATTATTGAACGTTTGAGTTCTGTTGGAAAAATAACTTCAATTCGCTCTTCTTCAACGGTTTCCAATTGGTTCTTTTTACCCAGTTTGGGCTTCGCTTTTTCATTAGGCAGAAAGGTTCCGCTGCCCGACAAAATAAAACTGCACTCTGAGTAATTCCCAATTCGACCTGCTCCCGCATTATGGATTGCCTGAAGAACCTTCTTCCTCCATTTAGGAGGCACAAAAGTTTCTAATTTAGAAAGATTATCATTTTTTGGAGCTAGAATCTGAGTGTTTATAAGACCAATTTTATCACTGATTTTCTTATTAACTCCGGTACTCACATTATCCAGATTGGTATGGATAGCATATATTGCAATATCTGACTTGATAGCGCTCATGACAGTCCTTTCAACGTAATTCCTCCCTGTTATGCTCTTTATTCCCTTAAAGATGACCGGATGGTGACACACAACCAGGTTACATTTCCGCTTCTTTGCCTCTTTGATGACCTCCTCGGTACAATCGAGACTAACCAATATGCCTGAAACATTGGTTTTTGGGTTACCAACCAGCAAGCCGGAGTTATCATAAGATTCCTGCAGCGATCGAGGTGCGATACTTTCTAAATAATCTGAAACCTCTTTTATTTTCACCATTAAGCCTTGAAATTTGCAGGAATCAAATTTATTAAATTCATCTTGCAGTACCTAATAAGGTTTATTCGGCTTTTGCTTTTCCCGGTCACGTTAATTTATGATTTGGTTACCCGGCTTCGCAATTACCTTTATGATATTGATTACACTCGTTCATTCCAGTTTGAGACCATGGTAATCAATGTTGGCAATTTATCAATGGGCGGAACCGGTAAAACTCCGATGGTAGAATACCTAATCAAGAGTTTGAAAACTAATTTTAAGATCACTGTCTTAAGCAGGGGATACAAGAGAAAAAGCTATGGGTTTAGAATTGCTAATAAGAATGATGATGCAAAGACTATAGGTGATGAGCCGTTTCAGTTTTTTCAGAAATATAGTGATGAAATTAAAATTGTAGTTAGTGAAGACAGAGTTTACGCGATTCCAAATATCTTGTTTGAATTTCCAGATACGGAGATAGTAATACTTGACGATGGATTTCAGCAAAGGGGAATAATTCCCGACTTATCAATTCTTCTTACTGAGTATGACAAACCATTTTTTAAAGACCTTATATTGCCAACCGGTAATTTGCGTGAATCAAGAACAGGGGCCAGGAGAGCGGATGTGATCGTAGTGACCAAATGTCCGGATGAGTTGGAACAGATCGACATGGATAGCTATGTGAAAAAAATCGAAAAATATGCTAATGCGAAGCCCGTATACTTCTCGTTTATCAGGTATCTGGATCCCAAGCCGGTGTTAAGTTCTTACGAAGGTAAAATTACTCCTGGTGTCATTATTTTTAGCGGACTTGCTAACCCGGATCCGCTTCGTTTATTTGTAACCTCCAAGTTCGATGTGCTGGATTATGTTGTTTTTTCTGATCATCACATCTATACTTTCAAGGATCTTGAAAACCTGATAAGTATGCTAGACGGTAAATCTAATATTTCTTTACTCACAACGGAAAAAGACAGGGCAAAACTGATTTCATCAAAATTCTATTCATTGCTTGAAGGAGTGCCTTTATTCTACCTGCCTATCGAGATTGATTTTGTTGGGAATGGCAGGAAATTTGACAAAATTATTCTTGATGCTGTTAAAAGAAATGAATTTACCTGAAAACGAAACGTTATTCAAACGTGTTTAAAAAACTACTCTACCTTTCCGGATTAATTGTGGTCAGTCTTGAGTTGCCCGCTCAGGTAAGATCGCAGATTATTGATGACTCAACAAAGCTTGTATATGGACCTAAATCAACATTATCAATTAGAGAAGAGGATGTTTTCTATCAGCGCGATAACTGGAAAACAGTAGATACTTTGCTAACCGATTTCCACAAATTTACCTTTTTAGAGAAGAGAGATTTGAAGTGGACTGACCTGGGAGTAATAGGTACCGCTATGAGACCGGTTTACCATCAACCCGAAGGAGATATCGGCGCCAGGCCGGGATTCCGCGGATTCGACAACTATTTCAAAGCTCCGAAGGACTTTAAATACTTCGATACCAAATCACCTTATATTGAATTTTCCTTAATGCTAGGGGGAAAAGGACGATCTATCACCAATGTTCTGGTTTCCAGAAATGTTATTCCGCAGTTGAATTTTGGTTTGCATATTCAAAAATTAACCGTTGATAAGCAAATTGGCAACGTAATAGAAGGTGATCGAAGCGTCAAGGGAACGTCATACGATGCATTTGGCAGTTTTCATAATAAGAAAAAAACGTATTGGATAATGGCTAATTATTCTCGAACCAGGCATGTTATATTTGAAACCGGCGGAGTAGACGAAGGTAGTATCGGTGCTTTCCGGGATTATTTTGACGACGATGCTGAGCCCGTTATGATTGGCCCGGAAAGTATTGAAAAGAGGAGGAATATTCACAGTTACCAGGAATTGCAATTGATTAAGCCGGTTAGGATGTATCATAAATTTGACAGGTATTACCAGAAGAATTCCTTTAGCTATGTTAATGATAACACAGGCCCGGCTGAATTTTTTGACAACTTCTATGTCGATACAGTTGCTACCGCGGATGAGTCGCACTTTAACTATTACAAAAATGAAGGTGGCTTAAAAGGTAGTTCTGGAAAATTATTTTATAATGTCTATTACAAAAATAGATTAATTGATTTTGACTATAAATATATTGACTCCTTAGCTCTTGATTTCATAACAAAGAGGCCGGAGCATTACATCGGGGGTCAGGTTATCTATAATTTAGATAGTGTTGCAGATGCAAAGGCATCTATGGAATACTTATTGGAAGGCA